>CAKKSJ010000457.1:0-10502 GCA_919902965.1 Burkholderiales bacterium | reverse complement strand
AGCTCCTTGCGACCGACGTGGACCATGGCGCGGTGCTGGCCTGGACGCTGGCGGGGGGCGCGCCGGGCGCCCAGGTGGACTACCTCTTTAGCGGGGTGGACTACACCTTCACGGCCGATCAGTTCGACGTCACGAAGAACGGCGATTCGTCGTGGTTTAACGACGACTTCAACAATGGCAATCCGCCGCCCTCGGGGGATGTCTTCCCCAACGGGATACAGGGTACCTACTCCACCAGCGGCACATTCGGCGAAGCGGGCGGACGGTTGATCATGGACGATTCGGGCGCCGGTCCGACGTTCGCGCACCTGTTCACCTCGATCCCGTACCTTGGCCACTTCGCGACACTGGGTACCGACATCTCGGGTGATATGGACCGGGGTCTGAAGAGCAACGACGACTTTACGGTCACGGCGCGCTTTGACCTGAGCGCGCCGGACGAGAACGGCGAGGCCTACGGCATACGGCTGAGCGATTTCATTCCCTCGGGGTCAAGCGCGAATCCGGGCGACGATGTCATGGAGCTGGTGGTGCGTCAAGGGGGAGACGGGCAGTTGCGGGTGCAGTTCCTCGAGCGCGACTTTGCCGCGGGCACGACCACGAACTACGCGGCGGCGTTTCTGAATGCACCGGTGGGGGCCGACCAGATCGAGCTCACGCTAAGCCACGAGGCAGCCAATGTGGGTGTGGTGACGGCGTCCTTCAAATATCTGGATGGCGGTGTGCCGGTGGGTACGCACACCTTCGGGGTGACGGGGCGGATCTTCGGCACCGAGACCCCGGGTAATACGGCGGACGACGAGGTGTGGACGCTGGCGCAGATCATCACCTACTCCCCGGGAGAGGTGCTGGGTACGTCGATCGCGGGCACCTACGGCACGCTGGCGATCCAACAGAACGGCCAGTGGCACTACGATCTGGACAACGGCTCGGCGCTGGTGCAGGCACTGGCCGAAGGCCAGACGGCAACCGAAACCTTTACTGCGACGGTGCTCGATGAGCATGGCGCGAGTGACTCGCAGACGATTTCGGTCACGGTCACCGGCACCAATGATGGTCCGGTGATCACCAATACGGCGGCAGCACTTGTGGGCGCAGTCACGGAAGACCTCGCGCTGACGGCCACCGGTCAACTCAGTGCGAGCGATGTAGACAACGGCGCGACGCAGGCCTGGTCGGTGCAGGGCGCAGCGCTCGGAAGCTATGGCGCGATGGCGGTGGACTCGAACGGCCAGTGGACCTATACGCTGGACAACGCTGCGCACCAGAATCTGGCGCGAGGCGAGAGCCACAACGAATCGTTTGTCGTGCGCGTGACGGACGATCAGGGTGCGTTTGAGGATCAGACGGTCACGGTCACCATCACGGGGACCAACGACGCGCCGGTGATAGCCGGTGGACCGCAGGCAGGCGCGGTGCAGGAGGATGTGACAACGCAGACGGTCGGTCAGCTCCTTGCGACCGACGTGGACCATGGCGCGGTGCTGGCCTGGACGCTGGCGGGCGGCACGGGCGGCGCGGCGAACTATACCTTTGACAGCGTGGACTACACTTTCACGGTGGACCAGCTCGATATCTCCAGGAACGGGTCGGGCTACTTCAGCGACGCCTACGCCGACGCTAACCCGGGCGTGGGCGGGCTGTTCGGTGGCGTCATCCCGGGTAGCTACTTCACTAGCGGCGTGTTCCAGGAGGCGGATGGCCGGCTGATCATGGACGATTCGGGCGCCGGTCCGACGTTCGCGCACCTGTTCACCTCGATCCCGTACCTTGGCCACTTCGCGGCGGTGGCGACGGATATTTCGAACAACATGAGCACGGGGCTGAAAAGCGACGACGATTTCACCGTAGCGGCGCGTTTTGACCTCAACGCTCCGGACGAGAACGGCGAAGCCTACGGCATACGCCTGACCGACTTCATTCCCTCGGGGCCGAGCGCGCATCCGGGCGACGATGTCATGGAATTGGTGGTGCGCCGCGGCGACGACGGGCTGGTGCGGGTGCAGTTTCTGGAGCGCGACTTTGCAGCGGGCTCGGCCACATCCTATGCGGCGGCCGTACTGAATGCGCCGGCGGGTGCAGACCAGATCGTGCTCAAGCTCAGCCACCAGGCGGCCAATGTCGGCGAGGTGACGGCCTCCTTCGACTACCTCTCGGGCGGTGCGGTGGTGGGTTCGCACACTTTCGGGGTGACCGGGCAGATCTTCGGCACGGAGACCCCGGGGGACACCTCGGACGACGAAGTGTGGACGCGTGCGCAGATCATTACGTACTCGCCGGGCGAAGTGGTTGGAACCTCCATAGCCGGAGTGTATGGCGCGCTGGAGATCGAACAGAACGGCACCTGGACCTATCACCTGGACAACGACTCGGCGCTGGTGCAGGCACTGGCCGAAGGCCAGACGGCGACCGAAACCTTCACCGCGACGGTGCTCGATGAGCATGGCGCGAGTGACTCGCAGACGATTTCGGTCACGGTCACCGGCACCAATGATGCGCCGGCTATCACCTCGGCCGCCCAGTCCGGTTCGGTCACTGAGGCCATTAACAATTCCCCCGACGAGAACAGCAACGTCACGCACCAGGCCACGGGCACGCTGGAATTCACCGACGTCGATCTCTCGGACGTTCACGGCGTCTCGGTCAGCGGCAACGCCACGGTGGGCTATCGCGGTACGCTGTCCGCCAATGTCACCAACGCTTCGACCGGGGACGGTTCGGGCGCCATCGGCTGGACCTTCGCGGTCGCGGATGGCGCGTTGGACGACCTCGCCCAAGGCGAGATACTCACGCAAACCTATTCCGTGGCGCTTAGCGACGGGCATGGCGGAACCGCCTCGCAGAATGTCGTGATCACACTCACCGGCGCCGCTGACAATTCACCGCCTGTTGCAGTCAATGACGATCTCGCCACCAACGAGGATGTGCCGATCAGCTTTAACGTGCTGGGCAACGATACCGACGTCGACTTGCAGACGCTGTCCATTGTCAATATCAGCGCGCTGTCGAATCCGGCTCTGGGCACATTGCAGAATCTCGGCGGCGGCCAGTTCAGCTTTGCCCCGGTGGCCAATGCGTCGGGGACAACGTCATTTACCTATCAGGCCAACGATGGCCAGGCCAACTCAGGCAACACCGCTACCGTCAACATCACGGTCAATGCGGTCAACGATGCGCCGGTGATCGGCTATACAAGCCCGAACCTCATCGTCAACGGCTCGTTCGAGCAGCCGGGGCCCGGGGTTATTACATCCGCGGTGCCGGGAGGGTCGACCGCTATTACCGGATGGACTGTTACCGGCGACAGCGTCGATTACATCTCCAGCGGGTTATGGCAGCCGGCAGAAGGCACCTTCAGCCTGGATCTAGACGGTGATGCCCAAGGCGGTGTGCAGCAGAGTTTCACCACCGCGGCCGGCGTGCAATACACCGTCACCTTCGAGCATGCGGCGAATCTGGCGTTTTCGGGAACCAACCATCTTAAAGTGACCTCGCCCGCCGGATCGACGGATTACGCGTTCAACACCGCGGGACACACGAACGCCAATATGGGATGGGCACCGGAATCCTTCAGTTTCACGGCAACCGGTTCGACCTCCACCTTGATGTTCGCAAGTTCCACCGCCGGAGCCAGCGGTCCGACCTTGGACAACGTTAAAGTTGTGTCGAATACCATTGCGACCAACGAGGACACGGCGGTAGCGATCGGCAGATTGAGTGTGTCAGACCTGGATGCCGGGGCCGACGCGATGCAGCTGACCCTGGCATTGACCCACGGCGGGTTGACGCTTGCAAGCACTGCGGGACTTTCGGGCGATCTTAGCGGCAGCGATGGGACTCTCTCTTTCACCGGCTCGCAAGCGGCCATCAATGCGGCGCTCGCCAGCGGCCTCGCCTACGCGCCGACGCTGAATTACATCGGTGCGGATGCGCTCACCGTGAGCGTGAACGACCAGGGTCACAATCCCGGCGGGCCGCTCTCGGCAACGCAGTCGATCGCGCTGGTCGTCAATGCGGTGAACGATGCGCCGGTGGCCGTGAATGACAGTGTCTCGACCAACGAGGACGCACCCCTGACCATTTCAGCGGCAAGCCTGTTGTCAAACGACACCGAATTCGACCTGGGGGATAGCAAAACACTTGACTCCGTCGGTACCGCTGCCCATGGCACGGTGGCACTGAGCGGCGGTAATGTCATTTACACGCCCGCAGCGAACTACAACGGGCAGGACAGTTTCAGCTACACCATGCGCGATGCTGCCGGCCTGCAAAGCAGCGCTACGGTGAGCGTGACGGTGGACCCGGTGAACGACGGGCCGGCGGTCACGCTGCCTTCGGGCGGCGGCGGCCCGTGGACCCTCGGCAATGAATTCCGCGTCAACACCACGACATCCAGCGACCAACTCTATCCGGATGCGCTGGTCCTGCGCGATGGGAGTTTCATCGCCGCCTGGTCGGACTACGGCGGCTACGACCCGTCCTGGGGCGTCTTTGCCAAACACTACGACGCGGCCGGCAACCTGATGCGCGACGAATTTGCATTGAACGCGACGACAGCCGGTCATCAGGTTTTTGCGAAACTCGCCGCGCTGCCGGATGGCGGCTTTGCCGCCGTGTGGAGCGGTCAGGGCCCGGGCGGCCAATCCGACGATGTCATCGTGCGCCGTTTCGATGCGAACGGCGATCCGGTGACGGGCGAAGTGTTTGCCAACCAGACCTTCACCAACACCCAGTATGCGCCTGCCATCGCGCCGCTCAAGAGCGGCGGCTATGTCGTTACCTGGGACTCTGCAGGGCAGGATAATGCGGACGGTAACTGGGGCGTGTATGGCCGCGTGTTCGATGCATCGGGGACAGCGCAAGGCAACGAATTCCGGGTCAATACCTTCACTTCCGGGTCTCAATATCAGGATAACTACTACACGGACGGGGTCACCGCCCTTGAGGACGGTGGATTCGTAGCGGTGTGGAAATCCAATAATCAAGACGGGTCCGGCAGCGGTGTTTACGGCCAGCGCTATGCCGCGAATGGAACAACCGTGGGCGGCGAGTTCCGGGTCAACGTCACTACCTCAGGTAACCAATTGAGCCCGAGCGTGGCCGGGCTCAAGGACGGCGGTTTCATCGCGACGTGGACGGCGGATACTCCAAGCGACGGCAGTGGGTATGCCGTTTTCGCGCGCCGCTACGACGCCGGGGGCAATCCGGTGAGCGGCGAATTCCAGGTTAATGCTACTACCGCCAGCTATCAATATTTTTCGACCGCGACCGGATTGGCTGATGGCGGTTTCGCGCTGGGATGGATGTCCTTAGGTCAGGACGGCAACGGAATGGGTAGCTACCTTCGTCGCTATGCCGCGGACGGCAGCCCGCTCTCGGGCGAGATCCAACTGAACCAGTACACGAGCAGCGATCAGTTTATGCCCCAACTCGGCATGCGCGAGGACGGTGGACTGGTCGCGACGTGGATGTCGTACCAACAGGATGGCAGCGGTTGGGGCGTTTACGCCCGGATCATTACCGGCGCCGGCGCGGCGCTCGCCGTCAACGAGGATACGCCGCTCGCGATCAGCGGGGTGTCGGTGGCCGACATCGATGCCGGGGCTGCAGGCGTGGCGCTCACGCTGTCGGCGGCGCACGGCACGCTGAATGTTGCGACCAACGTCGCGGGCGGAGTGGACGTCTCAGCCGTTTCAGGCAATGGCACCGACACGGTAATCGTAACTGGCACCGCCGCCGCAATCAACACGACACTGGCCGCCTCAGCAGGTTTGAGCTATCAGGGATTAGCCAATTTCAATGGTGCCGACACCTTGAGCGCGACGGTTAGCGATCTCGGTCACACCGGCATCGGCGGCGCGCTTGCTGACACCAAGACGGTGGATATCACCGTGCGCCCGGTCAGCGACACGTATGTGCTGTCGAACCTCATTGTCAACGGCTCGTTCGAGCAACAAATTGGGACCGGGTATCTATGGGGAGGGTCCACCGCTATGCCCGGGTGGACCGTCACCGGCACCGACGTCGATCGGGTGTCCGGGTGGCAGGCGGGAGACAGCAGCTACAGCCTGGACCTCAACGGCTTCAATCCGGGGGGCGTGCAGCAAAGCTTGGCGACGGTCCCGGGCGTGCAATACACCGTCGGCTTCGATCTGTCAAAGAATCCGGGGAATTCGAGCACCGCGACAGTCCAGGTGTCGGCGGCCGGCGATTCGCAGTCCTACACGTTCAACGCCATGAACACGACCACTGACATGAAGTGGTCGCAGCAGACCTTCACGTTCACGGCCACAGACACCACGACCACGCTGAGCTTTACGAGCACCTATCCGACAAGTGGTCTTCCGGGCGATTTGTCGGCCGAGGGCCCGGCGCTCGATGAAGTCGTCGTCGTGTCGAACAAGGTGATCGATAACTTCACGAAGGGCGCTGGCGGCGATGTTCTCAACCTGCACGACCTGCTGACCTCGGTCAACGCACCGCACGACAGCACAGCCTTCAGCGGCGGATTCCTGAGGTTCTTCGACTCCAACGGGGCCGCTGCCGGCGGCGATACGCTAGTCCAGGTCGACAGCAACGGTGGTGGCGATTCCTTCCTGACGCTGGCGACGCTCAGCAACCAGTTGCTGGCGCAGGCAGACTCGGCGAACTACCTGCTATAGGGTCCGGCTCCTAAGCAATCTCCCGAAGAACCGCGCCAGTAGCGGTTCTTCGGGTGGCTGGCCGGGCGGCACAAGCCGTGCTAGCGCAGCGACCGGCGTGCCGCGCCGTCCGCAAGCAGGAGGTCGCAGCGTCTGATTCGCAGCTTGGCCCAAAGCGTAGAAATGCACCCACTCTTACGCTGGCATGCAAATCTTCACACCCGCTCGAATATGCCCGCCGCCCCCATGCCGGTGCCCACGCACATGGTCACCATGCCGTATTTCAGATTCTTGCGCCGCAGGGCGTGGATTACGGTAGCCGCGCGGATCGCCCCGGTCGCGCCCAGCGGATGGCCCAGCGCAATGGCGCCGCCCATAGGGTTGACTTTGGCAGAATCCAGGCCGAGGTCCTGCATGACGGCCAGCGACTGCGCCGCAAAGGCTTCGTTGAGTTCGAACCAGTCGATCTGATCCTGGGTGATGCCCCCTGCCCTGCACGCCACGGGTATGGCTTCCTTCGGACCAATGCCCATGATTTCCGGCGGCACGCCCCTGACCGCAAAGGAAACGAATCGCGCCAGCGGCGTGAGATTGAACTGTTTCAGGATTTTTTCGCTGACCAGGATCAAGGCCCCCGCGCCGTCGGACATCTGCGAGCTGTTGCCGGCGGTGACCGAGCCCTTGGCGGCGAATACCGGCTTCAGCTTGGCCAGCGACGCCAGGCTGGTATCGGCACGCGCGCCTTCATCCGTGTCGACGCTGCGGGTCTTGATGTCTATCTTCCCGGTGGACAGATTCGGGAAGCGCTCGACGATATCCACCGATGTCGTTTCGTCCTTGAATTCGCCCGCCTGTTGCGCCGTAATCGCCTTCTGGTGCGACTTCAGCGAAAACTCGTCCTGCGCTTCGCGCGATATTTTCCATTGCTTCGCCACGTTCTCGGCGGTCAGACCCATGCCGTAGGCCATGCCGATGTTCTCGTCTTTGAATATGCCCATATTCATCGACGGGTGGTAACCCATCATCGGCACCATGGACATCGACTCCACCCCTGCGGCGATCATCACCTCGGCCTGGCCGACGCGGATGCGGTCGGCCGCCATCGCGATCGCCGTGATGCCGGAGGCACAGTAGCGGTTGACGGTCACCCCGCCCACCGTCTGCGGCAGGCCCGCGAGCAGCACCGCCATGCGCGCCACGTTGAGACCCTGCTCGGCTTCCGGAAACGCGCAGCCGACGATCGCGTCCTCGATCAGCTTCACGTCCAGCCCCGGCACCTGCGACACTGCGGACTGAATTGCGCGCACCAGCAGGTCGTCGGGACGCACGTTCTTGAACACGCCGCGCGGCGCCTTGCCTATGGGTGTGCGGGTTGCGGCGACGATGTAGGCGTCCTGCAATTGTTTGCTCATGTCTATTCTCCTTGGGGGCTCAGTTGCGCACCGGCTTGCCGGTCTGCATCATGCCCATGATGCGTTCCTGGGTTTTGGGATGTTCCAGCAGTTCCATGAAGGCTTTGCGCTCCAGATCGAGCAACCATTGCTCGCTCACCAGACTGCCGGCTTCGACTTCGCCGCCGCAGACGATCTCGGCGATCATCACGCCCAGCTTGTGGTCGTGCGCGGAGATGAAGCCGCCGTCGCGCATATTCACGAGTTGCGCCATGATGGTCGCCATGCCGTAGCGCCCGGCGACCGGCACCAGCGCTTTCAGCGGCGGCCGGTAGCCGGCCTCGAACAGCGCGCGCGCTTCGAGCTTGGCCACATGCAGCAGCTCATAGGCATTGAACACAATGACGTCGCCGGGCGCCAGGTAGCCCATTTTTTTCGCTTCCAGCGCCGACTTGGACACGGCGGCGGTGGCGGGACTCATAAAGTAATTCTTCAGGAATTGCAGCAGGTCGTTGCCCTTGGCGTCGGCCGCCGCGCGCACCGCCGCCTCTTTCAGGCCTCCGCCTGCGGGAATCAAGCCGACGCCGACCTCCACCAGCCCGATATACGACTCGATCGACGCGACGCGCTTCGCAGCATGCATCAGCAATTCACAGCCGCCCCCGAGCGCCATGCCCGCGACCGCGGCCACCACCGGGACGTTGGCGTATCTCATCGCCAAATGCGCCTGCTGCAGCTGGGCTACAGCCGGCTCAATCGCCTTGACCCCGCCCGACATGAACAGCGGCAGCATTGCCTGCAGGTCGGCACCTACCGAGAATGGACCTCCGGCCGCCGCATCGGCGTTCCAGATTACCAGCCCTTTGTAGTTCGCCTCCGCTTCGGCCAGCGCCTGGGCCAGGCCGGTGATGACACCGGGGCCGATCGCATGCATTTTGGTCTTGATCGACAGGATCAGGATGTCGTCGCCCTGGTGCCAGATGCGCACCGAGTCGTCTTCGAACAGCGTGGTTCCTGCCGTGCCGCCTTCGGGCATAGCCGCGCCCGCAAGCGGGGCGCGGAACACCTGGCGCTGATACACCGGCAGCGTGGAGCGCGCAACATAGCTGTTGCTCGCCGGCGACCAGGAACCCTCGGGCGCGTGCACGCCGCTGCGGCCATCGAACACCCAGGCGGGCAGCGGCGCCTTGCACAGGGTCTTGCCCGCGTCTATATCTTCCTTGATCCAGCCGGCGATCTCCTGCCAGCCCGCGGTCTGCCAGGTCTCGAACGGGCCGACGCTCTGGCCGAAGCCCCAGCGCATGGCGAAATCGACGTCGCGCGCGTTGTCGGCGATGGACTCGAGATGCACCGCGATGTAATGGAACACGTCGCGGAAGATGGACCAGAGGAACTGCGCCTGCGGGTTGGTCGATTCGCGCAGGGTTTTCATGCGCTTGGCCGGGTCTTTCTCTTTCAGCATGCGGCCGATGATGTCGTCCGCCTTGCCGCCGCCGGCGACATACTCGCCCGTGGCAAAATCCAGGCGCTGGATATCCTTGCCCACTTTCTTGTAAAAGCCGGCCCCGGTTTTCTGACCGAGGGCGCCCGCCTCGATCAGCTTGCTCAGGACCCCGGGGGTGCGATAGACCGCGGCAAACGGATCGTCCCCCAGGGTATCCTGCATGGTCTTGATTACATGGCCCATGGTGTCCAGGCCGACGATGTCGGCGGTGCGGAACGTGCCGGACTTGGCGCGGCCCAGCTTGGCGCCGGTGAGATCGTCGACGACGTCGCAGGAGAGTCCGAACTTTTCCGCCTCGTGTATGGTGGCCAGCATGCCGAAAATGCCGACGCGATTGGCGATGAAATTGGGCGTGTCCTTGGCCCGCACCACGCCCTTGCCCAGGGTGGTGGTGAGAAAGCCATCGAGCTGATCCAGGATCGCCGGCACGGTCGCCGCGGTCGGGATCAGTTCCACCAGGTGCATGTAGCGCGGCGGATTGAAGAAGTGCACCCCGCAAAAGCGCGCCTTCAATTGCGCGTCGAAGCCTTCCGACAAGGCTGTGATGGACAGGCCGGATGTGTTGGATGCGAATATCGCATTCGGCGCGATGAAGGGCGCGACCTTTTTGTACAGATCGTGTTTCCAGTCCATGCGCTCGGCGATCGCCTCGATGATCAGGTCGCAGCCCTTGAGGGCTTCAAGATGCTCGTCGTAGTTGCCGACTTCAATATGAACTGCCTCGTCCTTGTTGCCGAAGGGCGCGGGATTCAGTTTCTTCAGATTTTCGATGGCACGCAGCACGATGCCGTCCTTGGGACCTTCCTTGGCCGGCAAATCGAACAGCACCACGGGCACGCGCGCGTTGACACAATGCGCGGCAATTTGCGCGCCCATCACACCGGCGCCGAGGACGGCGACTTTCCTGACGATGAAATTGCTCATGATGTTCCTTTCCTCATAGTAAGGCTGTTGCGCGGACGAAAA
>CAKKSJ010000456.1 GCA_919902965.1 Burkholderiales bacterium | reverse complement strand
ATGGAGATCTGGTAGAACTCCTCGCCCTGCTTGTCCACGCCGAGAATGCCGATGTGGCCGATGTGGTGGTGGCCGCAGGAATTCATGCAGCCCGAAATGTTGAGGTCGAGTTCGCCGATGTCGTGCAGGTAGTC
Source organism: Burkholderiales bacterium (assembly GCA_919902965.1). Lineage (GTDB taxonomy): Bacteria > Pseudomonadota > Gammaproteobacteria > Burkholderiales > SG8-39 > 2-12-FULL-64-23. Next base: position 2,858 of record CAKKSJ010000456.1, on the reverse strand, counting down.
CAGGTCGTCGAAGCGCCGCTGGATCGCCTCGGCCACGGGGATGGACCTGGCGTTGGCGAGCGAACAGAAGTCGCCGCCGGGGCAGGCGATGATATTGGTCAGCAGGCCGATGTTGGGCGTGGCCAGACCCAGCGCCCGGGCTTCGCGCCACAGCGCGTGCAGGTCGGACGCGCGCACGTCGGCGAGGATCAGGTTCTGCTCGTGCGAGACGCGCAGTTCGCCAGAGGAATAGCGTTCAGCGAGGTCGGCAATCGCATCCATCTGCGCCGCACTCGCGTCGCCCGGCGCGGCGCCGGTGCGCTTGAGCGACAGCGTGACCGCGGCATAGCCCGGCACCTTATGCGGGTGGACGTTGCGTCGGTGCCAATTGGCGAACGCATTCTCCGCAGCCAGCATGGCCTCGAGGAAGGAATCGCGCGCGGACAGTTCGGCGTAGGCGGGTCGGGTGAACCGGCCTTCTATGCGCCGGACTTCGGCCTCGACCAAGGTTGCCGGGCCGTCCCTGAGGTGCGACCACTCCGCCTCGACTTTGCGCGCGAACACCGCAGGGGTCAGCTCCTTTACCAGGATTTTTATGCGCGCCTTGTACTTGTTGTCGCGCCGGCCGTGAAGGTTGTACACGCGCAGCACCGCATCAAGGTAGGTCAGCAGATGGCGCCAGGGCAGGAACTCGCGAATCGCGTGGCCGACGATGGGCGTGCGGCCGAGGCCGCCGCCGACGATGATGCGAAAGCCGATCTCGCCCTCGGCGCTGCGCCGCGCATGCACGCCGATGTCGTGCACCCAGGTCGCTGCGCGATCGGCGGCGCTGCCGCTGACGGCGATCTTGAACTTGCGCGGCAGATAGGCGAATTCAGGATGCAGGGTGGACCACTGCCGTATCAGTTCGCACCAGACGAAGGAGTCGACGATTTCGTCTTGCGCCACGCCGGCGAAGTGGTCGGTGGTGGTGTTGCGCACGCAACTGCCCGAGGTTTGAATCGCGTGCATCTGCACCTCGGCCAGTTCGGCGAGGATTTCAGGCACCGCTTCCAGCCTCGGCCAGTTAAACTGGATGTTCTGGCGGGTGGAGAAGTGTCCATAGCCCTTGTCGTAGGTGCGTGCTATGTGGGCGAGCCGCCGCAGTTGCGCCGATGACAGCAGGCCATAGGGGATGGCCACGCGCAACATCGGCGCGTAGCGCTCCATGTACAGGCCGTTTTGCAGGCGCAGCGGGCGAAAGTCATCCTCGGACAGTTCGCCCGCCAGGTGGCGCCGCGTCTGGTCGCGGAACTGGCGCACGCGTTCATCCACGATGCGCTGGTCGATTTCGTCGTAAACGTACATGGTGTTCCTGGTCTGCTCGCGTGCCCGCCCATTCGGGCAGGCGGTAGTTGGATTTGCCAATGCAGGCAGTAGCGTAATAAACTCGCGTTATAAGGAGAACGAATCAATAGCAATTTCTATATAATCAAACGGTATTTAGATTCAGGCCATGAATTTCCAGCAACTGCGCTATGTGCGCGAAACCGTACGCCGCGGGCTCAACCTCACCGAAGCGGCCAATGCACTGCACACGTCGCAGCCGGGCGTGTCGAAGCAAATCCGCGAGTTGGAGAAGGAGCTCGGCTTTGACATATTCGTGCGCCGCGGCAAGCGTGTCACCGCGCTCACCGAACCGGGGAAAGCGGTGCTCGTCATCGTCGAGCGTGTGCTGCAGGAAGCGGAGAACCTGAAGCGCGCGGCGCGCGACTTCAGCGATCAGGATGCCGGCGCGCTTACCATTGCCACCACCCATACCCAGGCGCGCTACGCCCTGCCGCGCGTGGTCGGCGAATTCAAGCGCCGCTATCCCCGCGTTCACCTGACGCTGCAGCAGGGCAACCCGCTGCAGCTCGCCGAGATGGTGCAGGCCGGCGCGGCCGACATCGCGATCGCGACCGAGGCGCTCGATGATTTCCCGGGGCTGCTCGCCTTGCCCGGATACACCTGGAACCACTGCGCGGTGGTTCCGCCGCGGCACGCCTTGCTCAAGGCCGGAAGGCTCAGGCTGGAGGCGCTGGCCCAATACCCGATCGTGACCTACGACGCCGCGTTCGCCGGGCGCACCCACATCGATGCCGCTTTCGCCGCGCGCGGAATTGCCGTGGACGTGGTGCTGTCGGCCATCGATGCCGACGTGATCAAGACCTACGTCGAGCTCGGTCTGGGCGTGGGCATCATCGCCGCCATGGCCTTCGACGCAAAGCGCGATCTGAAGCTGCGCGCGATCGAGTGCGCGCACCTGTTTCATTCAAATACCACGCGCGTGGCGGTGAAGCGCGGCAGCCTGCTGCGCGGCTACGCCTATGACTTCATCGAACTGTTCGCCCCGGCCCTGAACCGCAAGCTGATCGAGCGGGCGCTCGCCGGCGAGGGCGAGCTCTACGAGTTGTGAGCATGTCGCGCAGTCTCGTGCGCGAACTGGTCCACCTCGGCTGGCCGGTGCTCATCGCGCAGCTGGCGGTGATGGCCAATAACGTGATCGACACCATCATGGCCGGGCGCTACGGCACGCTCGACCTGGCCGCGGTGGGCATAGGTTCGAGCATCTACTTTTCGGTGTTCGTCTCGCTGATGGGGGTGTTGCTCGCGCTCACGCCCATCGTGGCACACTCTTACGGCGCCGGTCGCCACGCCGAGATCGGGGAGGAATTGCGCCAGAGCGCCTGGCTCGCCGCTGCGTTGGCGTCGGTCTCGTTCCTCCTGTTCGCCTATCCCGAGCCTTTTCTTGCGGTGGCGAGGCTGGAACCCGATCTGGAAGTCAGGGTGCGCGCCTATTTGCACGCGCTCGCATGGTCGGTGCCGGCGTCGCTGCTGTTCCGCGTGTTCTACAGCTT
>CAKKSJ010000455.1 GCA_919902965.1 Burkholderiales bacterium | reverse complement strand
TAAGAAGGTCATGGGTTTCAAAGACACGGTTACGCACCTGCCGCGCAAACAGCTCCCATTCCTCGTCGGGAACATCGGCGAGACTTTGAACAACATGCCTGAAGGCCACAAGACCTCTTTCTTTCATGTGCATGGCGATGGCCTCATGATCGCTACGGCCCGAAGCAACCAGCCTCATTTCGCGGTCTCGTCGCCAGGTTCAAGACGTCGGCCACAAGCACCACAGGCTAATCGCTACCTTTCAACACAAACAAGAAACACGCAAAGCTTGGTTCGACAACTTGCCTAACTGGCTTTCCGATGGAAGTGCGGGAACAGCCTGGCTAGCACTTCGCCGTCGCTGGCCCAGGCCTTGCAGCCATCGACGAAATGCGGGCGTTCTGTCGCGTAGTCGGGGTCGGGCTTGGGCGGCGGCTGCCCGTCCTCGGGCCAGCTGCCCAAGGTCTGAAACGCGACCGTCGCGGCCGGCAGCAGCAGCTCGCGCATATGGGTGCAGCCCTTCGTGCCGCCCACGCATTCCTGCACCGCACGCCGCCAACCCGCGCCTATCTTCCTGCCGATCAGCCCCTTGAACGCGGGCAAGGCGCTGCTGCAGGGGCCATAGGGCACCGACATCATCGCGACCTGGATGTCCCGCACCGTCATCTCGTCGTCTATGGTCAGGCGCACGGCCATGTCGTGCACCGCTTCGCCGGGCTCGCGCAGGCCACGAAACGGCTCGCGGTAGGCGAAGGGTTTGGTGTCAATGATGCGCGCCTCGATGTCCCAGAGTCCGTCCTCTCGCAGGTAGCCTTCGCAGCTGATGTTCCTCGTGTGCTTGTGGCGGCGTGGTGCCGGCGGCGGCAGATTCATAGTCGTGTTCCTTTGATCAGTACGTGTTGGTTCCATGGACTTGCAATCTGGCACGGACGTGAAACCGTCCGCGCGGATCGTCGCTTGCGTTCGGATGAAAAGCACATCCGCTCGCAATCGACGATCTCGTATAAATCCCCCGCTTTGCACTTGCTTTTCATCCATAACCGCGTTTGCCGCGCGGACACGCTTCACCTCCGCGTGGCAAACGCGGTTGGCGCGCGTCCCCCGGGAGGACTTGCTTCGCGGCGCAGCGCGCAAGTTCTCGTGCCGCATGCGTCGGCGCCCGCTGCGCCAGATATGGTCGCACTCATCCGGCTTTCCTGATGTCCCCTTCCGGGGTCACCACACCGAAAACCGATTTCCTCAGTTCACCAAGCTGGTCGCGCGCCTGTGCGGCTTTCTCGAATTCCAGGTTGCGCGCATGGTCGAGCATCTGTTTTTCCAGCCGCTTGATCTCCCGCGCCAGCTGTTTCTCGCTCATGGCTTCGTAGCGCGCATGGTCCTGCGCCGCTTTCAGGTCGAACTGCGCCTGGTCGCGATCATAGTAGCCCTCGATAATGTCTTTGATGCGTTTGGTGATGCCCACCGGCGTGATGCCCAGCTTCTCGTTGTGGGCCAGCTGCTTGGCACGGCGGCGTTCGGTTTCACCGATGGCGCGCTGCATGGAATCGGTGATACGGTCGGCGTAAAGGATGGCTGCGCCGTTGATATGGCGCGCCGCGCGGCCTATGGTCTGGATCAGCGAACGTTCGGAGCGCAGGAAACCTTCCTTGTCGGCGTCGAGAATCGCCACCAGCGACACCTCGGGCAGGTCCAGG
>CAKKSJ010000454.1 GCA_919902965.1 Burkholderiales bacterium | reverse complement strand
ATCTGGCAGCTCAAGTGGGAGCTGGAAGACTACGCTTTCCGCTACCTCGAGCCCGGGTTGTACAAAAAAATCGCCTCCATGCTGGACGAGAAGCGCGTCGAACGCGAGAGTTACATCGCCAACACGGTAGCGGCGCTGGAAGCGGAGCTGCGCGCGACCGGCATCGACGCCGAAGTGCTGGGGCGGCCCAAGCACATTTACAGCATCTACACCAAGATGCGCGGCAAAAAGCTGGACTTCTCCGAACTCTACGATGTGCGTGCGCTGCGCGTGCTGGTTGAATCGGTGAAGGATTGCTACACCGCGCTGGGCGTCGTGCACAACCTGTGGACGCCGATCCCGAAAGAGTTCGACGACTATATTTCGCGTCCGAAAGGCAACGACTACCGCTCCCTGCACACGGCGGTGGTCGGCCCGGACGGACGCGCGCTGGAAGTGCAGATCCGCACCCACGAGATGCACCGCCACGCCGAACTGGGCGTGGCCGCGCACTGGCGCTACAAAGAGGCGGGGGCGGGACGTCCCGCCGCGAAGCGGGATCCCTTCGACGAAAAAATCGCCTGGCTGCGGCAGGTGCTCGCCTGGCGCGACGATGTGGCTGCGTCGGCCAACTGGGTGGAGCAGGTCAAACGTACTGCGCTGGATGAGACGGTGTACGTGCTGACGCCGCAGGGGCGGGTAATCGATCTGCCGCAGGGATCGACGCCGGTGGATTTTGCCTACCACCTGCATACCGATCTCGGGCATCGCTGCCGCGGCGCCAAGGTAGACGGCGTGATGGTGCCGCTCAATTTCAAACTGGCCAACGGCCAGCGGGTGGAAATCATCGCAGCCAAGACCGGGGGGCCGAGCCGCGACTGGATGAACCCGGCGCTGGGCTACCTGCAGAGTTCGCGCGCGCGCAATAAGGCGCGGCAGTGGTTCAATACCCAGGCGCTGGCCGAGACCGTGGCCCAGGGGCGCGCCAACGTGGGGCGCGAACTACAGCGCGAAGGCATGACCGGCGCCAATCTGGGCCACCTGGCGCAACAACTGGGTTACGCCAAGAGCGAAGAATTGTTCGCTGCGGCCGGGCGCGAGGAAATCGGCGCGAAACAGCTGCAAACGGCATTGCGCGGCAAGGAGCCCGCCGATGCGGCGCCGGACGCCCTGCTGCCGGGCAAGAGCAAGGCGGACGCCAAGGCCAGTGGCGTACTCGTCGTCGGCATGGAAAAACTGCTGACACAATTGGCCAAGTGCTGCAGACCCGCGCCGCCGGACGCGATTGCCGGCTTTGTCACCCGCGGCCGCGGGGTGTCGATACACCGGCGCAATTGCCGGGATTTGCAGCGCCTGGCCCAGCTGCAGCCCGAGCGCATGATCGAAGCCGCCTGGGGCCAGCAGAAGGACGGTGTGTTCTCGGTGGACATCGTGGTGCAGGCGCACGACCGCACCGGCCTGCTGCGCGACATTTCGGAAGTGCTCTCGCGCGAGAAAATCAATGTCACCGGGGTCAATACGCAATCGAAACAGCACATGGCCTACATGTCGTTCACCGTGGAAATCTCCGATTTGGAACAGTTGCAGCGCACACTGGCCCAGGTCAGAGAAGTGCCGGGAGTGCTCACCGCGAGCAGGCGCTAGTGGAAACCGAACTCAAGCTGCTGTTGTCGGCGCAGGACCTGCGCCGGCTGCGCCGCGATCCGGGCGTCAAGGCGCGACAAGTGGGACGCGCGTCGACCCGGCGCGTTCATAGCGTCTACTACGACACGCCGCAGCAGGCTTTGCGGCGCGCCGGACTGGCATTGCGCCTGCGTTTGGACGGAAGGCGCTGGTTGCAGACCCTGAAGACCAGCGGGCAGGCCGCCGCCGGACTGCATTTACGCGAGGAATGGGAGTGGCCGCTGCCGGGCGAGGCGCTCGACTTCGGCCTGCTCGCAACGACATCGGCAGGAAAGTTGTTTCGCTCCCCGCGGCTGCGCGCGTCGCTGGGGCCGGTTTTTTCGACCGAATTCACGCGCACCGGCCTGCGTCTGAGTTTCGCGGACGGCAGTCTGGTCGAACTTTGCCTCGACAGCGGCGCGATCCGCAGCGGCCGGCGCAGGCGTGCGATCAGCGAGGCCGAGCTGGAACTGCTCGCCGGCAGCCCGCTGCGCTTGTTCGAGCTCGCGCGCGAATTGACGGAAATTCTGCCGCTGCGCCTGGGCCAGGCGAGCAAGGCCGAGCGCGGCTACGCGCTGGCGAGCGGCTTGCCGCCGCGGCCGGTCAAGGCGGCGCCGCTGGAATTGGATCCGCAGGACAGCGTGGCTGCCGCGTTTTCCACGATAGTGCGCAGTTGCATGGCCCATCTGCAGGCGAACGAGACAGGCTTTCTCGCAGGCAGAGATCTGGAGTATTTGCATCAGCTGCGCGTGGCCTTGCGGCGGATGCGCGCGTGCTTCAGCCTGTTCAAACTGGAACTCCCGCAGCCCGTGTTTGCGCCGATCAAGAGCGCGATGCAAGACCGAAACATTGCGCTGGGGAAGGCGCGCGACTGGGATGTGTTTGTGCATGAGATGCTGCGCGCGCTGCGCGCACAGCGCGCCGACGAAGCGGAAATACTGGCGTTCCAGCGGCGCTGTTTCAGACTGGGCCGCGCGCATTTGCGCATCGCGCAGGGCGAGGTCGCCGCAGCGGCCTGGCAGCGCCTGTGGCTCGATCTCGGCCAACTGCTCGCCGCAGGTACTTGGATGCAGGGACATCCGCAGCTTGCCCTGCCCCTGGGCGGCTTCGTTAGGGGCCTGTTGCAGCAACGTGCCGCGGCCCTGGAAAAGCACGGCAAAGATCTGCGCGAACTCGACGCTGAAGGCCGCCATCGCCTGCGCATTGCCGCCAAGAAACTGCGCTATGCGGCGGAATTCTTTTCCAGCCTGTTCCCGAAGCAGCGCGCGCGAGCATACGTTCAGTCGCTGGCCGCGATGCAGGAGGTGCTCGGTGGATTAAACGATGCTGCGACCTTGCTGCGCCTGCTGCCCGAGGCCCTGGCGGGCGCGCGTGCGCCAGACCTGCGCGTCGCCGGCATGATCGAGGGTTGGAGCGCGGCAAGCACGCATCTGCAACTCGAGGCATTGGGACGGGCCTGGGATCATTGGCAGAGGCAGAAGCCGTTCTGGAAGTAAGCATAGGCAATTTCTGAAAGGAGGGTGTCATGTTTGAATCCGCAGAGCTTGGCCATAAGGTCACGAAACAGGTCTATGCCAGGCAGGAACCCAAGCTGCGCGAGGCCCTGCTCAACGTACAGTTCGATCTGGCGCAGGCGCGAAAATTTCCGGTG
>CAKKSJ010000453.1 GCA_919902965.1 Burkholderiales bacterium | reverse complement strand
CGATCATGCTGTCGTCGGGGATATTGACCACGAATTCTCCCGTCGCGTGAATGTTGTTGGCCGTGTCCTTCATGATGCCGGCCTTGCGCCCGATGTTGATGCCGAGCATGGGCGGCTTATTCGAGACAAAGGTAAAGGCGCTGAACGGCGCGAGGTTCACCCCCCCATCCGGGGAGAGCGTAGTGACCCAGGCGATCGGGCGCGGCACGACGATGCCGGTCAACAGTTTATACATGGCCTCAGGGCCGAGGGTGTTTGCGGCAAATTCCATTTTGCGCTCCATAGTATGCGGCCAACCACCGCAACGCGACCGCTGAAGTACGCGGTTCCCCCGAGATTATGCGGCGCCGGCGCACGAGGTCAAGGCGAAGCGGACCTGCTATTCCATATTGTGGACATCTGGTTGTGCCCGCCCTGCCTACGAAATGTCCACCATATGGAACAAGTGGCGTATTTCTCGTTGCAGCGCCAGGCTACGTTCTTTAAAGTAGTTTGCAGCAGGGGGAAGGTCTCCCTGCTTGCCGGGATTTTCAAAGCTGGTCACCTTCGCCGCGGACGCCCGGCTTGCCGCGCCGGAACCAATGGAGGAAGGCAATGGATAGATTTCGCGGAATTCTGCTACTCGCACTCGCGCTGGCCGTCTCTGGCCCGGTTGCCGCGCAAACCTGGCCGGACAAGCCGGTCAGGCTGATAGTCCCCTATCCCCCTGGCGGCAATGTCGACACCGCGGCGCGCCTGGTTGCGCCGGGACTGCAGGAGATTTTAGGTCAGCCCTTCCTGGTCGAGAACAAAGCCGGGGCTGGCGGCATGATAGCCGGCGAATATGCGGCGAAGTCGGCGCCCGACGGCTATACGTTCTTCTTTACCGCCAACGGGCCGCTCTTGTTTAGCCCGCTGATCTTCAAACGTACACCTTACCTCTGGGACAAGAATTTTGTCCCGGTGAGTTCGGTGTCCTTCACCTCGATCCTGCTTCAGGTGCATCCCTCGTTTCCGGCGAAGTCGGTGAAAGAACTGATAGAGGCGGCGAAGAAGGAACCGGGCAAGCTGCTGATGGCCTCGCCGGGTGCCGGCACCAGCAATCACCTGCTGAGCGAGCTGTTTCAGACCATTACCGGCGCAAGCTGGAACACGTTGCATTACAAAGGCAACGCGCCCGCGACTACCGACCTCATCGCGGGTCGAGTACAGTTCAATTTCGACCAGGTATCGGTTGCCACGCCGTACATCAAGCAAGGCAAGACTCGGCCGCTTGCGGTGACCTCGGAGAAACGCGATCAGTCCCTGCCCAACGTGCCGACGTTTGCCGAAGAAGGCTACCCGCAGATGGAGGCGGCAACGTTTACCGGCGTGCTCGCGCCAGTGGGTACGCCGAAGGAAATCATCACGCGCCTGCACGACGCGCTCGCGAAGGTGCTGAAGGACCAGAATGTCATGCAGCGGTTCGAAGGCATAGGCGCGCAGGCGCGCTCGAGCACGCCGGAGGCGTTCGGCGCGTATCTGAAGAAGGAATACGGCAAATGGGCGCCGGTGATCGTCAAAGCGAATATCAGCGCGAAATGAGGACCTAACCATGTCGCGGCGCAAGAGCATCTACGTAGAGGGCTTCAGCCACAAAAATCCGATTCCGGCAGCCTGTCTGATCGGCAGCACGCTTTATTCGGGCAGCATCCAGGGAACGGATCCGGCGACCGGCAAGTACGGTGCGGCGCTGGAGGAGCAATGCGTGCTGATGTTCGCCCACGTGCGCCGCATCGTCGAAGCCGCCGGCGGCAGCACCGAGGACATCGCCAGCATGACAGTATGGATGGCCGATCGCACGCAGCGCGCGGCCCTCAATGTTCCCTGGTTGGAGATGTTTCCGGATCCGTATACGCGGCCGGCGCGCCATACCATGGCCGGCAACCTCGACGGCGACAAGTTGATCGAGTGCAGTTTTGTTGCGCTGATCGCTTAAGCGCATCCAAAACGGGGTAGCCAATGCGCATAAAGAACGGCAGGGATTTCTGGGCCGGGTTGATGTTCGCCGGATTCGGCCTTGCGTTCATGCTGACCGCGTTCAGCTATCGGATGGGCTCGGCGTTGCGCATGGGGCCAGCGTATTTCCCCGCGGTGCGGGGAGGCTTGCTCGCGCTGCTAGCGGTGTTCATCACCGAATCGATCAGCGGCGCGCTGCTGGGCCTGGCCATCGCACTGCTGCTCGTTACGCTGGCGCCGGCGGTGCGCAAGACCCGCGCGATCGCATTTCGGGAATAGCATTTTGAATTTGTCGAAACCGCCTGCGCAATGGGTGCGCATGATGTGTGCCAACCAGCCACTGCCAATCAGATTCTAGGAGACCGTCATGCCTGACTACTATCCCTTCGATCCCAATCCGCGTAAGCCGCATACATTGCCACCGCCGAAGAGCTGCGACAGCCAGTTTCACCTGCTTGGGCCGAGCGAGAAATATCCACCACGCCCGGGTGCAGCCTATGTGATGCCGTCTGCCACATGGGAGGCGGCGCTGAAAATGCACAAGACGCTGGGCATCGAGCGCGGCATCATCGTGCAACCGACCACCTACGGCGCGGATCACTCGGTCACGCTCGACGGATTGGCGGCGCTCGGGCCGAATTACAAGGCCTGCGCCAACGCCGCGGTGCTCAAGGAAGGCGACGACGCCTATCTCGCGAAGCTGCACGCCGCCGGTGTGCGCGGCGCGCGCTTCACCCGGCAGGGCCTGGGACTCGGATTCTCCGCGGACGAGTTCGCACGCGCCGTTGGGCGCGTTAAGGAACTCGGATGGTATGTGAAAGTCCAGCCTGAACCCGCTGGCATAGCCGGCAACGCGGCGATGTTCGAGGGGCTGGACATTCCGGTGCTGGTCGATCACATGGGCCGCGCAGACCCGACTGCCGGCGCGGACGAGCCGAACCGGGTCAAACTCGTAGAGCTGCTGCGCCGCGGCAACTTCTGGGTCATGCTTTCGTTGGCGGAAAAACTTTCCAAGGCAGGACCGCCCTGGGAGGATGTGATTCCTCTGGCACGGGCGCTAATCGAAACTGCGCCCGAGCGCGTAGTGTGGGGGAGCGACTGGCCGCACCCGATCTCGACCAAGCAGCCGCCCAACGAAGCCGATCTGCTCGAACTGCTCTATCGCATCGCACCCGATGCGGCGACCTTGCATAAAATCCTCGTAGACAATCCCGCTCGCTTTTTTGGATTCGACAAATGAAACTTCTCTCCTTTGAATTCGCCGGCAACGAGCATTTCGGCGCGGTCGCCGGCGATGGCGTAATCGACCTGACGGGCAAGCTGGGCGCCGGGATCCTCACGCTGCGCGCCCTGCTCGAAGCAAACCTCGTCGCCCGCGCTGCGGAACTGGCGGCGGGCCGCAAAGCGGACCTGGCGTTGGCCGAAATCAAATTCCTCGCGCCGATCCCGTTTCCGGAGAAGATCCTCTGTGTCGGCGTCAACTACGGCAACCGCAATGCCGAGTACAAGGACGGCTCCGATCTGCCCAAATGGCCCAGCCTGTTCCCGCGCTTCCCCGGATCGTTTGTCGGACACCGCGCCAAGCTCATGCGGCCGCCTGAATCGCAGCAGCTCGACTACGAAGGCGAGATCGGGATCATCATCGGCAAGACGGGTCGGCGCATCGCCGAAAAGGACGCCGAGACCCACATCGCCGGGCTCACCTGCATCAACGAGGGCACCATCCGCGACTGGACCAAGCACGGCAAGTTCAATGTGACTCAGGGCAAGAACTTCGACGCGAGCGGCGCCATCGGTCCGTGGATGGTCACAGCGGACGAATTCAAGAGCTACGACGACTTGCGCGTGTGCACGCGCGTGAACGGCGAACTGCGCCAGGACGACACTACCGCGAACCTGATGTTTTCGTTCCGCTACATTCTCAGCTATATCTCGATCTGGACCACGCTGAAGGCCGGCGATGTGATTTCCACGGGCACGCCTATCGGTGCCGGCGTGCGCTTCGACCCGCCGCGCTACCTGAAGCCAGGCGATACGGTCGAGGTCGAGGTGTCCGGAATAGGCACGCTGTCCAATCCAGTTGCAGACGAGAAATAGAAGGCCCCCATGTTGAACGAATCCGAACGCAAGCAGGCCGCGCAATCCATGCTTCAGGCGGAGCGCGAGGCAAAGCCCGTCGTGCAGCTCACCACGACCTACCCTGGCATTAGCATCGAGGACGCCTATGCGGTGCAAAGCGAGGTCATCGCCGCCAAGCTCGCCGCAGGCCGCCGCGTTGTCGGACACAAGATCGGTCTTACGTCGAAGGCGATGCAGGCGGCCTCGGGCGTGAACGAGCCGGACTATGGCGTGTTACTCGACGACATGTTCTACTCCGACGGCGAGACGCTGCAGACCGGGCGCTTCATCGTTCCGCGCATCGAGGTCGAACTCGCGTTCGTCCTCGGCAGCCGGCTGAAGGGCCCGGGGGTGACGCTATTCGACGTATTGCGCGCGACCGAGTACGTGACACCCGCGCTGGAACTGATCGACGGCCGCTCGAAATACCCGCGCAAAATCCAGGACAACATAGCCGACAACGCGGCCACCGGCGGCGTCATCGTCGGCGGGCGCAGCATGCGCCCGCTGGATCTGGATATGCGCTGGGTTGCCGCGATCCTGTCGAAGAATGGCGTGGTCGAGGAGTCGGGGGTGGCCGCCGCGGTGCTCGGCCATCCCGCCATGGGCATCGTCTGGTTGGCGAACAAGCTGGCGGCCTTTTCGGTCGCGCTCGAGGCCGGACACTTCGTGCTCGCCGGCTCCTTCACGCGGCCGGTAGCGGTACGCCAGGGCGATACTGTGCACGTCGACTACGGCGCGCTTGGAAGCATTGCGACCCACTTCGCCTGACCGCCTGGGCTAGGTTCAAGCGCTAAGGTCTCCAGAACGGCCAGACAGACTCCGATTTGATGCCTTTCCGGATCATGGTGGCGTCCGGTCCCGTGACGTCTAGGATTTAGGCAGCGACGCCCTGGCCGTAGCTATGCCCGGAAACCAATGAGCCGAAAGCCGCGGTTTCAGCGGAATACTCGAGCAATTCCCCGGTGTCGATATCGAAATACCAGCCGTGAAGTGCAAGCGTATTGTTGTCGACGCCTTCACGGACCCATGGAAAAGTCAGCAGATTGTCCAGGGAAATCAGGATTGCGGCCTGCTCGCATGCGCGCGCCTGAAGCTCAGGCGACTTGTGCGGCAGCTCCCGCAATACCTGTTCCCGGGCGCGCTTTGCGATGCCCACCCAGGCGCCGATGAACTCGTAGCGGTGCTCTGTAATGCCCTCGCCGTCCATCAAAGCCTGGATGCCGCCGCAACGGGAGTGACCCAGGACGATGATGTGCTCGACGCCCAGGCCCTTGACCGCGAGTTCGATCGCGCCACGAATGCCTGGTGCCTCGGACTCATGGTGGTAGGGCGGAACCAGGTTCGCAACATTGCGAACGACAAAGAGTTCCCCGGGGTCGGCGTCGGTGAGCATGGCCGGATCGACGCGGGAATCGGAGCAGGAAATGACCATGGCGCAGGGCTGCTGGCCCTTGCAAAGATGCGAAAAAAGGCCATGCCGCTTGCGGAAGTATTTGGCCTGGAAGCGCCCAAAACCGGCGATGAACTTGGCGATGTCTTTCATCGATGCCCTCCTCGGGTCCGTCGTGGCGCACAGGATTCCCGTATCGTGGTGCATTCACTCGCCGGGCCGTGCCGCCGACTGCGCTGCTTAGCTTCAGATGCCGCTTTGCGTTAGTTCAACGCCGATAGCAAAAAATGGTAATCCCTAAAGAGCGCCGTGTTAATTCGAATAAAGTGTTGCCGACGATCGGGAATTCTGATCACTGAAGTAAAAAAACATATTCGCCCGCGCTCCGCCGATTGCGCGCCCTGACCCGCCCAGGCTGCTGATTTTCGGCCCTAGGGCGGCTGCTCGAAAACGCGAGTCCGCCCGCCAAGGACGCCGAACGGCAACTGGCCTTGTCCTGAAGCAGACGCGATTTTCGACGGAAACAGGGGACACCGGATTGCCAGCCGCCACCGTTCATGACAAATCGCAAGGTCTTCGGAAAATCTCCTGATATACAGGTGACAGAACACCAGTCTTGCCCGGAGGTACACTTGAACCCCTGCTGCATCCTGCTGATACAGGATGGCGGCCGATATTACTTCGTCAAGGAGGAATAGACACCATGGCCAAAAAAGATTCAGTCCCGCGCGGCGCCCCGAGTCCCAGCTACAGCATCACCCTGCGGATCCAGTTGAAAAACCGCGTCGGCATGTTAGGCACCCTCACTTCCACGATCGGTTCCGTCGGCGGCGACATCGGCGCC
>CAKKSJ010000452.1 GCA_919902965.1 Burkholderiales bacterium | reverse complement strand
ATTGTTTCAATTGATCAATATGTTACAGAACACGAATCACAAGTTAACCGGACAGCAGTGGGCGCGAATCATACAAGAGTCCGCAGCCTACCGGTAGCGTGGCCCGCAGGCGTGCCGGTTTCAGCACGCCCGCAGCGCGCGCCACAGTTTCTCGCTCGTCGCGGGCATGTCGATGTGCTTAAGCCCGGTCGCCGCATGCAGCGCATCGACCACCGCGTTGATCACCGCTGGCGGCGCGCCCACCGCGCCGGCCTCACCCGCGCCCTTCACCCCGAGCGGATTGCTGGTGCCGGGAGTATGGTGAAAACTGCAGTCGAATGAGGGCACATCGTCGGCGCGCGGCAGCGCATAGTCCATGAACGAGCCGCTCAGCAATTGCCCCGACTCCAGATCGTAGTGCGCCATTTCGAGCAGGGCCTGCCCTATGCCCTGCACCGTGCCGCCGTGCACCTGGCCTTCGAGCAGGAGCGGATTGATCGCGCGGCCGAAGTCATCGACCACGCTATAGCGCGCGATGCTCACCGCGCCGGTGTCGGTGTCGATTTCGAGTTCGCACACATGGCAGCCGTTGGGATAGGTGAACGCTTCCGGGGTGCGCGTGTGCGTGGCCGCCAGCCCGCCGGTCGCCTTCGCCACCTCGAACAGCGACACCGCGCGGTCGGTGCCGGCGATGCGGTATTCGCCGTCGCGATAGTCGATATCGGCAGGCGCTGCTTCGAGCAGGCCGGCCGCAGCCTCCCGGCCCTTGTCGATCACCTCGTCGGCAGCGCTCATGGCGGCGACACCGCCGATCGCCAGAAAGCGCGAGCCGCCGGTCAGCCCTGCCGGCACGACGTCGGTGTCGCCCTGTACCACGCGAATCCGGCTCGCGTCCAGCCCGAGCCGGTCCGATAGCAGTTGCACAAAAGTTGTGGCATGGCCCTGGCCGTTATCCTGCATGCCGGAAAAAAGCGTGACGCTGCCCGCCGGATCGACTTTGAGCATGACGGTATCGCCTTCGCCGCCGCCGCAGCGTTCGATATACATGGCCAGGCCAATGCCGCGCAGCCTGCCGCGCCGTCGCGCCTGCGCACGCCGCGCTGCAAAGCCAGCCCAGTCGGCCCGCTGCATTGCGCGCTCCATCACGCCGGCGAAATCGCCCGAGTCGTAGCAGCTTTCCACCGGCGTCTGATAAGGCAGGTCCGCAGGCCTGACGAAATTGCGCCGGCGCAACTCATCCGGGGCGAGACCGAGTTCGCGCGCTGCCACGTCGATAATGCGCTCGAGCAGATAGATCGCCTCGGGCCGGCCGGCGCCGCGGTACGCGTCCACCGGCACGGTATTGGTGAGCACGCCGCGGATATTGGCGTAGATCGCCGGGATGCGGTACACCCCGGAGAGCATGGGTAGCGCGAGTTGCGGAATGAAGGGTGCGTAGTTGGACAGATAGGCGCCCATGTTGGCATCGGTGGTGACACGCAAGGCGAGGAAATGCCCATCCGCGTCCAGGCCCAGTTCGGCGACGGAAAAATTGTCACGGCCCTGCACGTCGGAGACGAAGCTTTCACTGCGATCCGCGGTCCAGCGCACCGCGCGCTTGAGCCGGCGCGAGGCCCATACCAGCAGAGGCTGTTCCGGGTGCAGAAAGATTTTCATGCCGAAGGCGCCGCCGACATTCCCCGAAATCACGCGCAACTGATCCTTGTCGATTTTGAGCACGGCTTCGGCCAGCTGGCCGTGTATCACATGCGGCCCCTGGCTGGGCGTATAAAGCGTGGAGCGCCCGCTTGCCGGATCGAAATCCGCCAGGGCGGCGCGCGGCTCGATCGGATTGGCGATGACACGGTTGTTGACGAGTTCGAGCCGGCTGACGTGTGCGGCGCGCGCAAGGGCGGCATCGACGGCGGACTTGTCCGACCCGGCGCCGATGTCGAAACAAAGATTGCCGGCGATGTGATCCCAGGCGCGCGGCGTCCCCGCCCGTGTTGCGCCGCGGGTGTCGGCCACGGCCGGCAAAGGCGCGTAGTCAATTTCGATAAGCTCGGCCGCGTCCTTCGCCTGCGCCAGGGTCTCGGCGATCACCAGCGCGACCGGATCGCCGACGTGACGCACGCGCTTCAGGGCGAGCACCGGTCGCGGCGTGTCTGCGCGCGGCGTGCCGTCGATGTTGGTGACCGGAACCAGACAGGGAATATCGCCCAGGCCATCGGCCGCGGCGTCCGCGCCGGTCAGCACCGCCAGGACACCGGGCGCCTTGCGCGCGGCGACAGTATCGATGTCCAGGATATTCGCATGCGCATGCGGCGAGCGCAAAACGCAGGCGTGCGCCGC
>CAKKSJ010000451.1 GCA_919902965.1 Burkholderiales bacterium | reverse complement strand
GAGCCAGCGCATGATCACCTTGTTCGGCGCGATCACCTGCTGGCGGTAGATGCCCAGGTTCTGCCGCGTCTTCAGCGGGCCGCGCGTGACCACCAAACCCCAGGTGATCAGCGGACCGGCGTCCCCGGGCCAGCAGGTCTGGATCGGCAGCCGGGAAAGATCGACGTCCTTGCCCTCCCACACGATGTCCTGGCAGGGCGCGCTGCTTCTCACACTCGGCGCCATGTTGAGCACCTGCTTGAGTACCGGCAGCTTGTCCCAGGCGTCCTTCAGGCCTTTGGGCGGATCGGGCTCTTTCAGGTAGGCGAGCAGCTTGCCCACTTCGCGCAGCGCTGCCACCGAGTCCTCGCCCATGCCCAGGGCGACGCGCCGCGGCGTGCCGAACAGATTCGCCAGTACCGGAATGCGCGGCCGTCCCGAGGTGCCGTCGAAACCCTTCGGCTTTTCGAACAGGATGGCCGGACCGCCGGCTTTGAGCACGCGATCGCAAATCTCGGTCATCTCCAGGCGCGGATCGACCTCGACTGCGATGCGCTTGAGCTCGCCCTGTTGTTCCAATTGCGCGATGAAGTCGCGCAAATCCTTGTAGCGCATGAATGCAGGTCCCGTTAACGCCAAACGTAATTCGCAGCGATGCCGGCAAAGACCGCGCCGCCGACCCAGTTGTTGTGCCGAAACGCCTTGAAGCAGCCCTCGCGCGTGCGTCCGCGTATCAGGCTGTAGTGATACAACATGATGCAGCCGGCCGCAAGCAGACCCAGATAGTAATACAGGCCGAACTGAAGCTTCATGCCGATGAACACGAATACCGCAAGCATGGCCGCATAGCTGAGCATTACCGCGGCCACGTCGTAACGGCCAAGCAGAATGGCGGAGGTGCGGATGCCGATCCTGAGGTCGTCGTCGCGGTCCACCATCGCGTACTCCGTGTCGTAGGCGAGCACCCAGAAAAAATTCGCCAGCATCAGCCACCAGCATAGCGGCGGCAGGGTGTTGGACACGGCCGCGAAGGCCATCGGAATGCCGAAGCCGAAGGTCACGCCCAGATAAGCCTGCGGCACCGACAGGAAGCGCTTGGTGAACGGATAACTGGCGGCCAGCGCAAGCCCGACGAAGGACAGGCCGATGGCGTAGAGGTTGAGCGTGAGCACCAGGCTGAAGGCAGCGAGGGTCAGGACCGCGGCCAGCCACAGCGCTTCCCTGACGCTCACCAGGCCGGCCGCGAGCGGCCGGTCCCGGGTGCGCTTGACGTGGGCATCGAAATTGCGGTCCGCCAGATCGTTCATGATGCAGCCGGCGGAGCGCATCACCAGCGAGCCGAGGCAGAATATCCACGTCATCATCCACCCCGGCCGGCCGCCCGAGACGATCCACAGCGCCCACAGCGTCGGCCACAGCAGCAACAGCGTGCCGATGGGCTTGTCCAGCCGCATCAGTTTTTCGTAAAGCGTCATCCGCTGCTTGATCCGCGCGATGTCCATGTTGTTAGTCGACCTAGTCAGGCAAGCGCCAAGAGTAACGAAAAATTGGAAAGGTTTCGAAATACAGTGACCATGCGTCCGCGGGGGGATATACAAGGGGGGGATGCATCCCCCCTTGTTCGTGAAAAAAGGGCTTTTCGTTTGCCGAAGATACTCCGTCCAGTTCTGCTGTGTAAGGCTCAAACCTTCATGAGTTCACTTTTTCCCGCCAGCCAGCGCGCCAGATGCCGGCGCGCATGTTCGCGATGATCGCGCAGCATCTGCGGCGCGAGATCGCGCGCCGCCTCGAGCAAATCGACATCGAGTTCCAGGTCGGCGAAGCGCAGCAGCGGCGCGCCGCTCTGGCGCACACCAAGATATTCGCCCGGGCCGCGCAATAACAGGTCCTGGCGCGCAATCTCGAAACCGTCGCCGCTTTCGTACACCACCTTGAGCCGCGCGCGCGCGAGCGCGCCCAGCGGCTTCTGGTAGAGCAGGATGCACACGCTGTCGTCCACGCCGCGCCCGACGCGGCCGCGCAACTGGTGCAATTGCGCCAGGCCGAAGCGCTCGGCATGCTCGATGATCATCAGCGAGGCATTGGGCACGTCGACGCCGACCTCGATCACCGTGGTCGCGACCAGCAGCTGGATGTTGCCGGCGGCGAAATCCGCCATCACCGCCGCCTTGTCCGCGCCCGAAAGGCGGCCGTGCACCAGCCCCACGCGCAGTTCGGCAAATTCCGCCGCTAGGCGCGCATGGGTGTCGAGCACGTTCTGCAACTGCAGCGCCTCGGCTTGCCTGCGGCCGATATTGCGTCCCGCTGCGCGCGCCTTCCCCGCCGCGCTCTCCTCCGCGGCGAAGCTCTCTTCGATCAGCGGACAGACCCAATAGGCCTGGCGCCCTGCGCCGCAGGCTGCGCGCACGCGCGCGAGCACCTCGTCGCGACGCTCGGCGGCAATCAGCTTGGTGGTCACCGGCTTTCTGCCGGGCGGCAATTCGTCGATCAGCGACACATCCAGATCGGCGTAGTAACTCATCGAAAGCGTGCGCGGAATGGGCGTCGCGCTCATCATCAGCTGGTGCGCCTCCAAGTCGGCGGCTGCGCCGCCCTGCACGCCCAAACCCTTGGCGCGCAGGGCCAGGCGTTGCTCGACGCCGAAGCGGTGCTGCTCGTCGACTATCACCAGGCCCAGCGATTCGAACGCGATGCCTTCCTGAAACAGCGCGTGCGTGCCCACCGCAACGCGCGTCGCGCCCGAAGCGATGTCCGCGGCGGCCGCCGTGCGCTGTTTCCTGTTCTGGCTGCCCGAGAGCCAGGTCAGCTGCACGCCCAGCGGGTTGAGCCATTCCGAGAATTTGCGGTAGTGCTGTTCGGCGAGAATTTCGGTGGGCGCCATCACCGCCGCCTGCAGCCCGTTTTCCACGGTACGCAGTGCGGCCAGCGCCGCCACCACGGTCTTGCCGCTGCCGACATCGCCCTGCAGCAGACGGTGCATGGGATGCGCCTGCGCGAGATCCTGCTCGATCTCGGCCCAGGCGCGGGTCTGGGCGCGCGTCAGCCGGAACGGCAGTTGTTTGAGCAGCGCCGTGCTCAGTGCGCCGGCTTGTCCGAGGGCGGGCGCGGTTTTGCTCTTGCGCTCGCGGTAGTGCAGGCGCATCGACAGCTGTTGCGCCAGCAACTCCTCGAGCTTCATGCGCCGCCAGGCCGGGTGGCTGCGGCCGGTGAGCGCGCGCGCATCGTCGCCGGGCCGCGGCCGGTGCAGGGCGTCGATGGCCGCGCGAAAGCAGGGCAGCGCGTAGCGCGCTATCATCTCCTGCGGCAGGGTTTCATCGAGTTCGCATTCGGCCAGCGCCTGCGCGATCAGCCGGCGCAGCGCGGCCTGCGGCAGCCCCGCGGTCGTCGGATAGACCGGCGTCAGCGCTTCGGGCAGCGGCGCGCCCGCGCTCACGCTGCGATAGCGCGGGTGGACCATCTCGGCGCCGAAAAACCCGGGGCGCGCTTCGCCGAACGCGCGCACGCGCACGCCCGGGACCAGCGCCTTGGCCTGACTCCCATAGAAATTGAGGAAGCGCATAGTCAGCGTGCCGCTCGCGTCCTCTATCCTGCACACCAACTGGCGCCGCGGGCGATAGGCGATGCGGCTTTCCATCACCGTGCCCTCGACCTGCACCGGAACGCCCTCGGGCACAGCGGCGATTGCGGTCAGCCGCGTCTCATCTTCGTAGCGCAGCGGCAGGTGCAGCAGCAGATCGAACTGGCGCCGGATGCCTAGCT
>CAKKSJ010000450.1 GCA_919902965.1 Burkholderiales bacterium | reverse complement strand
TGAAATTGCTCATGATGTTCCTTTCCTCATAGTAAGGCTGTTGCGCGGACGAAAACCGTCCGCGCGGATCGCCGATTGCGTGCGGATGAAAAGCGCATCCGCACGCAATCGACGATCTTGAATAAAACCCCACTCCGCATTTGGAAATGGACTCTCAGAACAACTCAGCTTCGAGATCGAGCAGGTTCGCCGCACCCGAGCGCGCCTGGCGGATCAGCATGGCGGTTTCCGGCAGCAGGCGCGCATAGTAGAAGCGCGCTGTCGCAAGCTTGGCCTTGTAGAAGCCGTCGCCGGAATCGAGTTTTGCCAGCGCTATTTTCGCCATGCGGGCAAAAAAGTAGGCGTAGACTAGGTGACCGAGCACGCGCAGATAGGGAACGGCGGCGGCGCCGACTTCGTCCTGGTTCTGGAACGCCTTCATGCCGATTTCCATGGTCAGCTTGGTAAGCTTACCGCCGAGTTCCCCCAGCGGCGTGACGAATTCGCTCAAGGCCTCGTCGCTGCCGTTCTCTTCGACGAAAGCCTGTACCAGCGCACCGAATTTTTTCAGCTTGGCGCCATTGTCCATCAGCACCTTGCGCCCGAGCAGGTCGAGCGACTGTATGGTATTGGTGCCTTCGTAAATCATGTTGATGCGGGCGTCGCGCACGTACTGTTCCATGCCCCACTCCGAGATATAGCCGTGGCCGCCATAGACCTGCATCGCCTCCGAGGTGGCGATCCAGCCATTGTCGGTGATGAACGCCTTGACGATCGGGGTCAGCAGCGTGACCAGGTCGGCCGCCTCCTTGCGCGCGCGTTCGTCCGGATGACTGAGTTCGCGGTCGATCTGCAGCGCGACAAACGAAGTGAACGCGCGCCCGCCCTCGGCATAGGCCTTCGCCGTCAGCAGCATGCGGCGCACATCCGGGTGCACGATAATGGGATCGGCCGGCAGGTTCGGCGCCTTCACCCCGGAGAGGCTGCGCATCTGCAGCCGCTCCCTGGCGTAGACGAGCGCATTCTGATAAGCGACTTCGGTCTGCCCCAGCGACTGCATGCCCACGCCCAGGCGCGCGGCGTTCATCATCACGAACATCGCGTTAAGGCCTTTGTTCGGCTGGCCGACCAGCCAGCCGGTCGCCGCGTCCAGATTCAGCTGACAGGTCGAGTTGCCATGGATGCCCATTTTCTCCTCGATCGCGCCGCAGAATATCGGATTGCGCGCGCCCACGCCGCCGTCGGCCGTGGGAAGGTATTTGGGAACCAGGAACAGCGAAATTCCCTTGGTGCCTGCGGGCGCGTCCGCCAGTCGCGCTAGCACCAGGTGCAGAATGTTCTCGGCCATGTCGTGCTCACCGGCGGAAATGAAAATCTTGCTCCCGGTAATCTTGTAGGAGCCGTCGGCCTGGGCGTCTGCCTTGGAACGCAGCAGGCCCAGGTCGGTGCCGCAATGCGCCTCGGTCAGGCACATGGTGCCGGTCCATTCGCCGGAAATGAGTTTGGGCAGGTACAGCTTCTTCTGCTCCGCCGTGCCGTGCTCGTGCAGGCAGGCGTAGGCGCCGTGCGACAGGCCCGGATACATGTACCAGGCCTGGTTGGCGGCGTTCAGCATCTCCGAAAACGAGTTGTACACAACCACCGGCAAGCCCTGGCCGCCGAACTCCGGATCGCAGGAAAGCGCCGGCCATCCGGCCTCCACGTATTGCCGATACGCCTCCTTGAAGCCCTTGGGCGTGCTCACCTCGTGGGTGGCCGTATCCAGCCGGCAGCCTTCGCGGTCGCCCGGGTGATTCAGCGGGAACAGCACTTTCGAAGTGAACTTGCCGCCCTCCTCCAGCACCTGGTTGATGGTGTCCACGTCGACTTCCGCATGCGCCGGTAGTTGTTTCAGCTCGCTTTCGACCTGCAGCAGTTCGTGCAGCACGAAGTGCATGTCGCGCAGGGGAGCGATGTATTGACCCATGAATAACCTCCTGTGTATAGATTAAGTATCTCTGCTGCAAATGCTGGAATGCGTCACGCCGATTTCCTCATGCGCGGCCGTTTGGCGGGTTCCGCGCGCAGTGCCGGCAAAGGCGCGCGCAGCCCACCCAGCATGAAGCTCATCAGGCGCGCATAAAGCGCTTCGGCGTCGCTGTCGTCGAGCGCGTCCTCGGCGACGATATGCAGCGCATCGGTTCCTGATAGCGCATAAGACATGGCGCCCATCATGAAATGAAAGCGCCACAGGATTTCCTCCCCGGGCACGCCAGGCAGCGCCGTGACCAGCGCCGCCTTGAACCGGCCGATCACCGCGGTGTATTCCTCCGCAAGAAAGCCGCGCACGAATTCCGGGGGCTTGCGATAAGTGCGCCCGAGCAGGCGCATGAAGTTGCGTCCGCCGCCCTTGGTGTCTGCCGCCATTTTCAGCGCTGTCCCGAAAAACACTTCGAGTATCTGGCTGGGCTTGATCGGTTTGTCCCCGGCCTCGGCCTCGATGCGATCGAGTTCCAGCAAGCGCTGTTGATTGAGCCAGGTCAGGCGCCGGCGGAACACCTCGCGTATCAGTTCTTCCTTCGAACCGAAATGATAGTTGACGGCGGCCAGATTGACCTCGGCGGCGCCGGTAATCTGGCGCAGCGTGGTCGCTTCGAGACCATGTTCCGTAAACAAGGATTCCGCCGCATCCAGGATGCGCATGCGGGTATCTACTTCAGCCATAGCGGTTCGTACACCTGTTTCAAACGCTTGTTTGAATCATATAATAGATTCGCGTTGTTGTGCAACTATTTTGAATACGGCCACAATCTACGTCCTTGCGAACATCGTCACATGACAGCGGCAGCATTGCGCGCTGCGCCGCGAAAGTCCTCCCGGGGGACGCGCGCCAACCGTGTATTTGCTTAGCACCAAACGGGGCGCGAGGGTTTTATCCAAGATCGCCGATTGGGTGCGGATATGCTTTT
>CAKKSJ010000449.1 GCA_919902965.1 Burkholderiales bacterium | reverse complement strand
CCCTTGGGGATATCCCCTCATTTTGTAATCAGATCTTAGCCTAGCAACCGACTGAGCCCTCGTCCACACCAGACACGTCCCATCCACACTCTGTCAATTTTCGTCAATCTGCTCACCATTTAATGGAGTCTTAATATGTCCAAATCACCAGTTCGTGTCGCAGTCACCGGTGCCGCCGGCCAGATTGGTTACAGCATTCTGTTTCGCATCGCCGCAGGCGACATGCTCGGCAAAGACCAGCCGGTCATCCTGCAGATGCTGGAAATCCCGGACGAGAAGGCGCAGAAGGCGCTGGCCGGGGTGATGATGGAACTCAACGACTGCGCTTTCCCCCTGCTCGCGGGCATGAACGCCGCCTCCGATCCGATGCTGGCGTTCAAGGATGCGGATTACGCCATCCTGGTTGGCGCCCGCCCGCGTACAGCCGGCATGGAACGCAAAGACCTGCTCGAAGCCAACGGCGCGATATTCGTTCCACAGGGCAAGGCGCTGGACAAAGTTGCGAGCCGCAAGGTCAAAGTCCTGGTCGTCGGCAATCCCGCCAATACCAATGCGCTGATTGCCTTGAAAAATGCGCCCAGCCTGTCACCGCGGCAGTTCACCGGCATGATGCGCCTCGACCACAACCGCTTGCTCTCGCAGATCAGCGCGAAAATCAGCGAGCCGGTCACCAGCCTGCGCAAGGCAGTCGTTTGGGGCAACCATTCCGCCACCCAGTACCCCGATGTATTCCAGATGGAAGCCGACGGCAAGAAGGCCTGGCCCATGATCAACGATCAGGCCTGGCTGGAAACCACCCTGATCCCGACGGTGCAAAAGCGCGGCGCCGCCATTATCGCAGCACGCGGACTGTCCTCGGCGGCCAGCGCTGCCAGCGCAGCGATCGACCATATGCGCGACTGGGTGTTGGGCACGCCCGAGGGCGACTGGATTTCCATGGGAATTCCGTCCGACGGCAGCTACGGCGTTGCCGAAGGTGTGGTCTACGGCCATCCCGTGACCTGCAAGAACGGCGATATTCAGATCGTCAAAGGCATCGAGATCAGCGCCTTCGCCCGGGCCCGCATGGACGCCACGCTCAAGGAGTTGCATGAAGAGCGCGATGGCGTAAAGCATCTGCTCGGCTAAGACCGCGTCGATCGCAACAACCCGATCCGGAAATTGCATGTCGAATTTCCGGATCGTTTCAGTCCGCTGTGCGCCGCCACCGGGATGCGCTGCATGAATACGCCGGTGCATCCCCGTTTGGCCCTGTTCAAGGGCGAGAAACCCTTTCCCATCATTCCTTCCTGCGAGCACTACGCAGGCAGCGAGAAGTTGATGCTCAGGGCGCTGGGGCTGCAGAACAGCATCGGCCCGGTGTTTGACCTCACCTGCGATTGCGAGGACGGCGCACACGCAGGCAGTGAAAAAGACCATGCCGATATGATCGTGCGCGTGCTCAACAGCCCCGCCAACGACAAAAAGATGGCCGGCGTGCGTATTCATGGCGCCGGACATGCGCTGTGGAAACAGGACCTGGACATTCTCGTCAGCGGCGCCGGCGACTTGCTCTCCCACATAACCGTGCCCAAGGCAACCAGCGCGAAACAAGTGGCCGAAGTGATCGTCTATATCCAGCGGGTGGCTGCGCACCAGCGCATCCGGCGCGAGATCCCGGTGCACGTCCTCGTCGAGACCCACGGCGCGCTGCGCCAGGTCTGGGAGATCGCCGCCCTGCCCTGGATGCAGTCGATCGCGTTCGGTCTGATGGACTTCGTCTCCGACCATCACGGCGCGCTCGGCGCAGCCGCCATGCGCAGCCCCGGCCAGTTCGAGCACAAACTGATCGTGCGCGCCAAGGCCGAAATCGTCGCGGCGGCGCTGGCCCACGGCCTGGTGCCCGCGCACAACGTGACGCTCGAATTGAAAGACGCCGCCGTGATACGCAACGATGCCCGGCGTGCGCGTGACGAGTACGGCTTTCTGCGCATGTGGTCCATCTACCCGGCGCAAATCCAGCCTATTGTCGACGCGATGAAACCCGACCATTCCGAGGTGGAGAACGGCGCCGGCATACTGCTCGCCGCGCAAAAAACCGGCTGGGGCCCGATTCAGTACGCTGGCGAACTGCACGACCGCGCCACTTATCGCTACTACTGGGAAGTGCTGCAGAAAGCCAAAATTACCGGCGTCGCGATTCCCCCCGAGGCGGCCAGGGCGTTTTTCGGCCAGCCTGACGCCGGTCTGTCGTCCCGGTGACATTGGCCATGCCGATAAGGCGCTAGCATTTGACCTGCGTTAAAGTGTGCGGCAGACGCCCGCCGTAGACTTTGCGTTTGGAGTTGCTCGAAACCGTTTCGGAATCTACGCAATTGCCGTCGTATCCGAGGTGCATGCTGTGGGATCGCTACTCACGATAATTGAAACACGCTGAAAGGCGCATATGGCAAAGCAGATGTCAGCAGGTGCGAGATTTCGCGCGGCGATGAAGGAAGAACAGCCGCTGCAAGTGATCGGTGCCATCAACGCCTACCATGCACGGCTGGCCGAACGCAGCGGCTACAAGGCGATATATCTATCCGGCGGCGGCGTGGCCGCGGGGTCCCTGGGACTGCCCGACCTCGGCATCAGCAACCTGGACGACGTGCTCACCGACGTGCGCCGTATCACCGATGTCTGCTCGCTGCCGCTGCTGGTCGACGTCGACACGGGCTTCGGTTCCAGCGCCTTCAACGTCGCGCGCACCGTTAAATCGCTGATCAAATACGGCGCCGCCGCGATGCACATCGAGGACCAGGTGGGCGCCAAACGCTGCGGCCACCGCCCCAACAAGGAGCTGGTAAGCAAGGACGAAATGGTCGACCGCATCAAGGCCGCGGTCGACGCCAGGCTGGATCCGGATTTTTTTATCATGGCGCGCACCGACGCGCTTGCGGTCGAGGGCCTGGATAGTGCAATCGAACGCGCCGTGGCCTGCGTCGAGGCCGGTGCCGACGCGATTTTTCCGGAGGCCATGACCGAGCTCGCGATGTACCGCAAATTCGCCGCCGCGGTGAAAGTGCCGATACTCGCCAATATCACCGAATTCGGCGCCACGCCCCTATTCACGACGGACGAGCTGCGCTCGGCCGATGTCGCCATCGCGCTCTATCCGCTATCGGCGTTTCGCGCCATGAACAAGGCTGCGCTCGCGGTCTATCAAGCGGTACGCCGCGACGGCACACAGAAGAACGTCGTCGCCAGCATGCAGTCGCGCGACGAACTCTACGACTACCTCGACTATCACTCGTACGAAACCAAGCTGGACCAACTGTTCGCAAAGGAGAAGCCATGAACGAAGCCAAAACGGCAGATGCGGCCCCGGTCGCACCCAAGGCGAAAAAATCCGTCGCCCTCTCCGGCGTCACCGCCGGCAACACCGCGCTGTGCACCGTCGGCCGCACCGGCAACGATCTGCACTATCGCGGCTACGACATCCTCGACGTCGCCGATGCCTGCGAATTCGAGG
>CAKKSJ010000448.1 GCA_919902965.1 Burkholderiales bacterium | reverse complement strand
CGGCAGATCGCCGATGTCGGTGTGGCCGGTCTCTGGCGCCTGATGGCGCGCCTGGAGGATATTCGCGCCTATCCCGTTGTCGTTGTCGTCGCCGGGATGGAAGGCGCGCTCTTCAGCGTGCTCGCCGGACTGGTCAGCGCACCGATCATTGCGGTTCCCACCTCGACCGGGTACGGCGTGAGCAGCGCAGGACAGCTTGCCTTGCACAGCGCGCTCGGGAGCTGCGCGCCCGGAGTCGTGGCGTTCAACATCGACAATGGCTTTGGCGCCGCGCAGGCGGCGCTGCGCATCGTAAATAGTCTGCAACGGGCGGAAGCCGCGCCCTATCGTCTGCCGTCTTCCGCTGCACAGCCTGATGCCGGTCCGCGCACGCCGGAGATCTTTTGTGCATCTTCCTGACGGCTACCTGAGTCCCGCCACCTGCGCCGCGACCTACGCGGCGGTGATGCCGCTCTGGTACCTGGCGCTGCGCAGAATCGAGAGTCGATTGCATACGCGCATGGTGCCCCTGCTCGCCGTGTTCTCTGCGTTTTCGTTTGTCGTCATGATGTTCAATATTCCTTTGCCGGGCGGCACCTCGGGTCATGCTGCGGGACTGGCCATCGCGGCGGTTGTTTTGGGGCTCTGGGGCGGCATGCTGGCGATCTCGATTGCGCTGGCGATCCAGGCGTTGTTTTTCGGTGACGGCGGTATCAGTACGCTAGGCGCCAATTGCTTCAACATGGCTTTTATCGGCGTGGGCGTCGCGTATCTGCTCTACCGGGGCTTATCCGGAAACGCAGCCATTGATTCGCCGCGCAGAGTGGCGGCTGCGGCCGTGGCAGGCTACGTTGCGATCAACGCTGCCGCGCTGGCGGCGGCCATCGAGTTGGGCGTGCAGCCGTTGTGGTTCCACACGGAAGCGGGCGTTCCGCTTTATGCCCCCTATCCGCTGGATATTTCCATTCCGGCCATGATGATCGGCCACCTGGGCGTGGGCGGCGTTGCCGAGGCGATTGTCAGCGGCGGCCTGTTGTCCTGGCTGCAGCGTGCCGAACCGGACTTGCTGCGCGCGACGGCGCCTGTTGCGAATGCAAAAGCGGGCGCCGGCAGCGGCTGCAATTGGCTCCCGCTTCGAAAACTGCTCGCGCTGCTGGGTGCCCTGATGGTATTGGCGCCCCTGGGCCAGCTCGCGTCAGGGACTGCCTGGGGTGAATGGCGCGTCGAGAATTTTGCCGATC
Source organism: Burkholderiales bacterium (assembly GCA_919902965.1). GTDB lineage: Bacteria > Pseudomonadota > Gammaproteobacteria > Burkholderiales > SG8-39 > 2-12-FULL-64-23. The sequence continues at coordinate 1,976 of CAKKSJ010000448.1, read as the reverse complement.
CGCATAAGCGCGAAGAAATTGTGGCTGCTTCGGGAAACCGCGAGCTGCCTGCAGCTGCGCCCGAAGGACTCGAGCGGCTTTCCTCGTTGTGGAATTCACCCATCCCCGATTACGCAATCCCCTTCCTGCCGCGCTCGGTTGGCTACGCTTTCTCGGCCCTGCTGGGTGGCGGGCTGACTATCCTGATTTCGCTGACGCTCGGCTGGGTCTTAGGCAGGTCGCGCCGCCAGCCTTTGCGGGGCTGAGCGCAGCCGGATCGTGTCGGAGCCATTCTCTCTTGACCGCGGACGCGGCGGCGGGTTTTTGGAACGCCAGATCGGCAACCTGCTTGGCGTAATGGAGCATGCAGTCCGCGCCGAGCGACTGGCGCAGGAGTCGGGGCTGCTGCAGCGTTTCGATCCACGTGTCCGGCTCGTCGCCATGCTGGTCATGATCGGTTTGGCCGTGTCTACGCACAGCCTTTCCTTCCTCTACGGCCTGTTCGCGGCGGCCGTGGGCCTGGCCGTGCTGTCGCGGATTCCCTTGAGCATCCTCGCGCGGGGAATATGGCTCAACGTGGCGATGTTTGCCGGCGTGTTGGCGCTGCCCGCCGTTTTTCTCGTGCCGGGCGAGGTGCTCTTCCATTTGCCGCTGCTAGGCTGGGGAGCGAGCATGCAGGGTGTCGAAAGTGCGGCGTTCCTGATCGGCCGCGCGACCACGGCGGCCACTTTCGCGGCGCTGACGATACTCGCCACACCGTGGCCGCAGCTGCTCAAGGCGCTGCGGGCGCTGCGTGTTCCCGCCGTGGCGGTGGTCATCCTGAGCATGAGCTATCGCTACATTTTCCTGCTGCTGCAAACCGCACTCGACAGCTTCGATGCGCGCCGCAGCCGGCTGGTGGGGCGCCTGTCGGGCAGGGAAAAACGGCGCATGCTGGTCGCCGACGCCGGCGTGCTGCTGAGCAAGAGCCTGCATCTGGCTGACGAGGCTTATTTCGCCATGCAGTCGCGCGGCTATCGCGGCGAAATGCACGTATTGGTGGAATTCCGCATGAACCCGTTGGACTGGGCCGCGCTCGCGGGCTTGCTGGTGGCAGCGGGCCTCGTGTTTCACTTTCAGCTATGAATGGACCCATGACTGCCCCCGTGTTCGAACTGAAGGACGTCGATTATCGTTACCAGAGCGTGCCAGCGCTGGTGAAACTGTCTCTGCTCATTCCGCGGGGACAGCGCGTCGTGCTTCTCGGCGCCAACGGTTCGGGGAAGTCCACCCTGCTGCGGCTGCTCGACGCGCTTTATTTCGCCGACGCCGGAACCGTGTCCGCATTCGGCGAACCGCTGGACGCGCAGCGCATGGCCGACGAGGAACGCTCTTTTGCGTTTCGCCGCCGGGTGGGCTTCTTGTTTCAGAATCCGGACGTGCAGCTGTTCAATGCTTCCGTGTTCGACGAACTGGCATTTGGTCCGCTGCAACTGCGCTGGCCGGCGGAGCGCATACGGTGGCGCGTCGCCGAAATTCTCGAAGCCATGGGATTGGCGCATCTTCGGGATCGTCCGCCCCATCGCCTGTCGGCAGGTGAGAAGAAAAGGGTGGCGCTGGCCTCGGTGCTGATCCTCGACCCCGAAGCGCTGCTGCTCGATGAGCCGACCGCGTCGCTGGACCCTGAGAGTGAAAGCCGGCTGATCGAGTCCCTGATCGATTGGGGAGGCGGGGCGAAAACCCTGGTGATGGCCACGCATGACCTGGGTATCGTCGAGGATGCGGCCGACCTCTGCGTCGTCATGCAGCGGGGGAGCGTGATTGCCCAGGGGGCGCCCGAACACATTCTCGGCGACGAGGAACTGCTGCGCCGCAGCGGTCTCCTTCACGCGCATCGGCACCGGCACGCCGACGGCAGCGTCCATCTGCATCCCCATTTCCATCGCGATAGACAGGCGAGCGCCGTGGCGGCATCGTCGAAACTCGATTGACGGCCGCTGCCATGGGGATTCAGCTTT
>CAKKSJ010000447.1 GCA_919902965.1 Burkholderiales bacterium | reverse complement strand
GACCCGAACGCGGTCGAATTCGGCCTGAAGCATTCGGTCAAATCGACTTTAGTCGAGCTGCAAGTTCCAACGGCCACCTTCGGGTGGCCGTTTTTTTTGTGCCTTTTTTTTGCGCTCACGCCGCGAATGCGCCAGGCTGGAGCGAAAAATTCTTCCTGCGCGTAAAGCTAGCCTTGTGCTTTTGCCGTCCCGAACATTCGTTCCAGCTCCATCCCGGGATCCGCGGCGCGCATGAAGGCCTCGCCTGCAAGAAAAGCATGCACGCCGTGTGCGCGCATCAGCTCCACATCCGCGCGCGCCAGGATGCCGCTTTCGGTGACCACCAGCCGCCCCTGCGGAATGCGCGGTCGCAGGTCCAACGTCGTCGCGAGCCGGGTTTCGAACGTCCGCAGATCGCGGTTGTTGACTCCGATCAGCGGCGTCTTGAGCAACAGCGCGGCATCGAGTTCGGCCGCGTCGTGCACCTCCACCAGCACCGCCATGCCCAGTTCCAGGGCGATTGCCTCCAGTTCGCGCATGCGTGAAGTGTCCAGCGCCGCGGCGATCAGCAGGATGCAGTCGGCGCCGAGCGCGCGCGACTCGTACACCTGATAGGGCTCGAGCATGAAATCCTTGCGCAGCGCCGGCAGCGCGCAGGCTGCGCGCGCTGCCGCGAGATACTGCGGCGCGCCCTGAAAGAATTCGCGGTCGGTCAGCACCGACAGGCAGGCTGCCCCGTGCGCGGCATAGCTCGCCGCAATCGCGGCCGGATCGAAATCCGCGCGCAGCAGGCCCTTGCTCGGACTGGCTTTCTTGATTTCAGCGATCACTGCCGCCGCGCCGCGCGCGATCCTGCCTCTCAGCGCGCCGAAGAAGTCGCGCGCTGGCGGCGCGGCGTACGCTGCGTCGCGCAGTTGCGCGAGCGGCCGCTCGCGCTTGGCCGCAGCGATTTCTTCGGCCTTGCGCGCAAGTATCCGCTTGAGGATATCGGACATCGGTGCGCGCTAGTGTTTGGCGCCGAGCTTCTGCGTCAGCTTCACCAGTTGATCCAGCCTGGCCCGCGCGGCGCCGCTGGCGATGACTTCGAAAGCCTGCTCCACGCCCGCTTCCAGGCTGGCCGCCTTGTCTGCCACATAGATTGCGGCGCCGGCGTTGAGCGCAACGATGTCGCGCGCCGCACCCGGTTTGTTCTCGAGTGCGCCCAGCAGCATGGCGCTGGACTGTTCCACCGTTTCCACGCACAGCGCGCGCGGGTCGTGCAGCGGCAGGCCGAAGCGCTCTGGATGCAAGGTGTATTCCTCGATGCGGCCGTCCTTCAGTTCGCCGATCATGGTCTTGCCGCTGATCGAAATCTCGTCCAGCCCCTCCAGGCCGAACACCGTCATCGCATGGCGCGCGCCCAGGCGCTGCAACACGCGCACCTGTATGCCCACCAGATCGGGGTGAAACACACCCATCAGCTGGGCCGGTGCGCCCGCGGGATTGGTAAGCGGCCCGAGTATGTTGAAAATCGTGCGCACGCCGAGTTCGCGCCGCACCGGGGCGGCGTGCTTCATGGCCGCGTGATGGTTGGGCGCGAACATAAAGCCGACCCCGACTTTGTCGATGCACTGCGCCACCTGCGCGGGTTTGAGATTGATGTCCACCCCCAGCGCCTCGAGCACATCGGCGCTGCCCGATTGCGAGGACACCGCCCGCCCGCCGTGCTTGGCCACGCGCGCGCCGGCGGCAGCGGCCACAAAAATAGCCGCGGTCGAGATGTTGAAAGTGCGCGCGCCATCGCCGCCGGTGCCGACCACGTCCACCAGGTTGTGCGCGTCCTTCACCTCGACCTTGGTCGCGAGTTCACGCATCACCTGGGCCGCCGCGGTTATTTCGCCTATGGTTTCTTTTTTCACCCGCAGGGCAATGGTGAGCGCCGCGATCAGCACCGGCGACAGTTGCCCGCTCATGATCTGGCGCATCAGGTCGAGCATTTCGTCGTGGAAAATCTCGCGGTGCTCAATCACGCGCTGCAGCGCTTCCTGTGGCGTCATGGACATGGTTTTTTTCCTTTCTTAATTGGCCGTTTCGGAATGACAATTCCTGGCATTGTCATGGTTCGACACGCCGCAGGAAATTCTTCAACAGCGCGTGACCGTGTTCGGTGAGTATTGACTCGGGATGAAACTGCACGCCTTCGAGCGCAAACTGTTTGTGCCTCACGCCCATGATTTCCGCGTCCTCGCTCTCGGCGGTAACCTCGAGACAGTCGGGCAGGCTCCTGCGCTCGATTGCAAGAGAATGATAGCGCGTCGCCCGGAACGGCGAAGGCAGGCCGGCGAATACGCCCTGACCAGCGTGACGGATGTCCGAGGTCTTGCCGTGCATCAGCCGGCCGGCATGCACAACATTGCCCCCGAAGGCCTCGCCGATCGCCTGATGCCCCAGGCAAACGCCGAGTATGGGCAGCTTGCCGGCGAACGCGCGCACCAGGGCCACGGAAATCCCGGCCTGCTTGGGTGTGCACGGGCCGGGCGAAATAACGATGCGCGCGGGCGCCAGCCCGGCAACCCCAGCGAGATCGATGGCGTCATTGCGCACCACCGTCACCTCCTCACCGAGTTCACCGAAATACTGCACCAGGTTGTAGGTGAAAGAATCGTAATTGTCGATCATGAGCAGCACGTTCAGCCCTCCATCCGGCTGTCCAGACCGGCTGCGGCCATTTCCGCCGCGCGCAGCACGGCACGCGCCTTGTTCAGGGTTTCCTGCCATTCGGACGCGGGATCCGAATCGGCGACGATGCCCGCGCCCGCCTGCATGTGCAGCACGCCGTCCTTGATAAGCGCGGTGCGCAGCGCGATGGCGAGATCCATGTCGCCGTGAAAGCCCAGGTAGCCGACAGCGCCGGCGTAAATGCCGCGCTTCACCGGTTCGAGTTCATCGATGATTTCCATCGCGCGCACCTTGGGCGCGCCCGACACCGTGCCGGCGGGAAAGCTCGCGCGCAGCACGGCCATCGCGTCCAGCCCTTCGCGCAGCCTGCCCTCGACGTTGGAGACGATATGCATCACATGCGAGTAGCGCTCGATCACCATGTTCTCGGTCACGCGCACGCTGCCGGTCGCGGCGACGCGGCCGACGTCATTGCGCCCGAGGTCCATCAGCATGAGGTGCTCGGCGCGCTCCTTCGGATCTGCCAGCAGTTCGGTCGCAAACGCCTCATCCGCCTCCGCCGTCTTGCCGCGCGGGCGCGTGCCGGCGACCGGGCGCAGCGTCACCTGCCCGCCTTCCAGGCGCACCAGGATCTCGGGCGAGGCGCCGACCACGTGGAAATCCTCGAAATCAAAATAGAACATATAGGGCGAGGGATTCAGCGTGCGCAGCGCCCGGTACAGCGCCAGCGGTTCGGCCGTAAACGGCAGCGACAGGCGCTGCGACACCACCACTTGCATCACATCGCCTTCGTAAATGTAACGCTTGGCGCGCTCCACCGCGGCCATGAAACCCGCTTCGCCGAAAGCCGATTGCGCCGGCGCGCCGGCGTATGGCGTTTCCGGCGGAATCTGCGCCGGCGCGCGCAGGGCCGTAAGCAGTTCGCCCAGGCGCGCACGCGCCTTTTGGTACGCGCCCGGCACTTCGGGTTCGGCGTACACCACCAGCGTCAACTTTCCGGAAAGATTGTCGACGATGGCGACCTCCTCCGACAAAAGCAACAATATGTCGGGCGTGTTAAGCGCATCCGGCGGCGCGGACGCCGCCAGGCGCGGCTCGATGTAGCGCACCGTGTCGTAGCCGAAGCAGCCGACGAGCCCGCCGCAAAAACGCGGCAAGCCGGGCAAGGCCGCGACCCTGAAGCGCTGAAGATAGCGATTGATGAATGCCAGCGGGTCGCCCGTGTCGTCGCGCTCGGCAACGCGGTTTCCAGACAGCACCAGCACCGTTCCAGCCTGCACGTTGATGCGCGTCGAAGCAGCGAGCCCGATGAAGGAATAGCGGCCGAAGCGCTCGCCGCCCTGCACCGATTCGAGCAGATAGGAGTAGGGCTTGTTGGCAAGCTTGAGATAAATCGACAGAGGTGTATCGAGATCGGCGAACGTCTCGAGCACCACCGGGATGCGGTTGAAACCCTGCGCGGCGAGGCGCTTGAATTCGACTTCAGTCATGA
>CAKKSJ010000446.1 GCA_919902965.1 Burkholderiales bacterium | reverse complement strand
TCGTCGACGTCGACGCTCCGGGAATCTGAGCGAACCAGCTTCATACAGAGGACGTGCATTCATTCTCTTCTGGAAAGCTCAGAATCAGGGGCGGCGCGAATCAGCTTGGATTTGAACCGGATGGCTCTTCCTGCCTCGTCGAGACAGCTTGGAAGCAGTATTGGCGCATTGACCGCGGACCAAGCGAGCCAGTGGGTAGCGGCGGTCCTTGGTGAATTGGGCCATCCCTACTCCCTTCTGGTATTCGATAGCGCAGCCACCCCTCCAAAGCCGAAGAAGGCAGCTAGTACACGCTGGCTGAGATTGTAACGCTTGTGGGTGGCGAACGAGAGGATCAGGCTGGGGTGATGTCCAAGCCTGCTTGCCCCGTCGTGCTGCATCCGCGTCAGCGAGAGATTCTCGAGAGGCTTGCGCGGTCCCGGAAGCTGGAGCGGCGATTGGCGGAGCGGGTTCAGATCGTTCTTGGGTCTGCCGACGGCAAACGCAGTGTGGATCAGGCTGCAGCGCTGGGAGTCGACGGGCAGCGGGTGAATCGATGGCGGCGGCGATTCGCGGTGGCGGCCGAGAGGCTTGCCTCAGCGGTGGCCCCGGAAGTTCCTGATGAGGAGTTGGAGGCGGTGCTGTTGGACGTGCTGGCCGACGAGGAGCGCAGCGGTGTCCCCCCGAAGTTCTCGGCCGAGCAGTTGACGCAAATCGTTGCGCTCGCCTGCAAGGCGCCGAAGGACCTCGGGGTACCAGTGACGCACTGGACGCCGAAGGAGTTGGCCATTGAGGCAGTGAGACAGGGCATCGTGGCGGCGATTTCGGTGAGACACATCGCACGTTTTTTTGGAGGACATGGAACTCAAGCCGCATCGCTCCACGTACTGGCTAAACGCCAAAGCCAAGAGGGACGACCCGGCTCGCCACGCGGCGCAGGAGAAGGAAATCTGCGACTTGTACGCGCAGGCTCAAGCGCTGCACGAGCATGGCGTTCACGTCACCTCGACTGACGAAAAGACGGGAATCCAGGCCCTCGAGCGGGCGGCACCAACCAAGCCGATGCGCCCTGGGCAGGTGGAGCGCCGGGAGTACGAGTACGTTCGTCACGGAACGCAGTGCCTGATTGCGAGCTTCGCCGTCGCGACGGGCACCATCATCGCGCCGACGATTGGGGCCACCCGCAGCGAAAAGGACTTCGTCGAGCACATCAGGCAGACCATCGCCAGCGCGCTGGACGAGCAGTGGATCTTCATCCTCGACGGACTCAACACCCACTTCTCCGAGAGCCTCGTGCGTCTCGTCGCCGGAATGGAGGACGGCTCCGGTGTCGCGACCGAACTCGGAGTGAAAGGCAAGGAGGGCATCCTCAAGAACGTGGAGAGCCGACGAGCCTTTCTCTCCAACCCGGATCACCGCGTGCGCTTCGTCTACACGCCCAAGCACTGCTCTTGGATGAACCAGATCGAAATCTGGTTCAGCATCCTGAGCCGGCGGGCCCTCAAGCGCGCCTCCTTCCGCTCGGTGGACGAGTTGAAGACCGCTCTTCGCGAATTCATCGCGTACTTCAACCGTGTCCTCGCGAAGCCATTTCGCTGGACCTACACCGGGAGGCCTCTCACGACCTGATCAGCACCATTCACACAGAACAAAGGCCAGCCAGCGCCGGTCGCTGCGAATCATCGCGCCCGAGGTGGCTCCGCGGGCCGTGAGCCGATGTTCTCTCGCCAGCGATCGTCGCCAGCGATCGCCGACGTTCCTAACGCTGCGACTGCATCCGCCCCGCCGCGGAGACGCACCCGAGACACTCATCGATCAACACTTTCGCCAGGGTGTACTAGGTGATGGCGCAAAGCACGCGAAGACCTTCCGTGTATACGAGCGGCCGTAGGACGTCGGCAGCTCAGCGTTGGAAGCAGTAGAAGCTGAGCCGCTCCGAGCAGTCGGCACCGCCTGAGTCGGTCCACCCCTCG
>CAKKSJ010000445.1 GCA_919902965.1 Burkholderiales bacterium | reverse complement strand
GGCAGGCGGGTGCAGGGCTTAGAGCAGATAGACCTCTCCGGCAGCGGTGACAACGAAATGATCCTGAACATGGGCGTCGTGCTCAATATTTCGGATACGACCAACCGGCTGTACGTCAAAGGCGACGCCGGCGATCTGGTCACTTCAACGGGCCAGCTTTGGGCGGTCGACTCTACAAGCACCGGCTTGATCGATAGTGGCGGCCATAGGTTCGATAGCTACACGCTGCATGGCGACGCTTACAGCCAGGGCATGGCGAACCTGCTGATCGAGCAGGGCGTGACTGTCCTTATAAGCTGAAGCCGTCGCAGGCTTTCGCAATTCCCTAGTCCCCGGCACCCGCGCATTGCCTCGCGCGGGTTGCCATGTACGCACCGCACCGCTAGACTCGCTGCATTAGCCATCGCTGGGGCAGGTTCGATTCGCCCCCAGGCTCCGCACTGAAACGAATGACCATGAGCGCGATCGCCCCTCCTGCCCCGGATACCGCAGCAACACCCAAGTTCGAGATCACCAGCTCGCGCCAATTCTCTGAATGGCTGGCCGGGGAGCGCCTGAGTCTCGCCTTCACCACCTATCAGGCCGGCAAGCTGTTCTTTATCGGACTGAATCCGAAAGGCCGCTTGTCGGTGTTCGAGCGCACGTTCAACCGCTGCATGGGGCTGGCGGGCGACGGCCAGACGCTGTGGATGAGCACGCTGTACCAGCTCTGGCGGCTGGAGAATGCGCTCGCGCCGGGGCAGACGGCCGAGGGCTACGACCGCTTCTACATACCGCGCACGGCCTACACCACGGGCGACCTGGACATCCACGACATCGGCATCGGCAGCGACGGCAAGCCGGTGTTTATCGCGACCCTGTTCGGCTGCGTCGCGACGCTGAGCGGAACGCACAGCATCAAACCGCTATGGAAGCCGCCGTTCATTTCGCGCCTCGCCGCCGAGGACCGCTGCCATCTGAACGGGCTGGCCATGTCGGAAGGCGTGCCGCGCTACATCAGCGCGGTGAGCAAATCGGATGTCGCCGACGGCTGGCGCGAAAAGCGCCGTGACGGCGGCGTGGTGATGGACATGCGCACCAACGACGTCGTGCTCGCCGGCCTGTCGATGCCGCATTCGCCGCGCCTGGCCGAAGGCGTGCTCTATCTCGCCGATTCGGGCACCGGGCGCTTCGGCCGCGTCGACCTGAAAAAAGGCGCGTTCGAGGAAATCGCCTTCTGCCCAGGCTATATCCGCGGCATGACCATCCACAAGAATTTCGCGGTGCTGGGCATGTCGCGGCCGCGACACAACAAGACTTTCTCCGGCCTGGCGCTGGACGACGAACTCAAACGCCGCGACGCGGAGCCGCGCTGCGGGCTGATGGTAATCGACCTGAGGAGCGGCGACATCGTGCACTGGCTGCGCCTCGAAGGCGTAGTCGAAGAACTCTACGACGTGATCGTGCTGCCCGGCGTGACGCGGCCCATGGCCCTGGGCCTGGTATCCGACGAAATCCGCCGCACAGTCAGCCTGGAAAACGATTTGCCCGCGACCGCGCCGAAGAAAAAGCGTTCAGCTAGGTAGGCCCCCAAGAATCCGTTGCAAAATGCGAACATGCGTTTTTTTTGCAGAGTCTCCAAAACATTGCGCGCTACGCTGCGAAGCAAGTCCCCTTGGGGGACGCGCGCCAACCGTGTTTTCTGTACGGATAAAAAACATCATCGCGGTAGGGACAGCGGTTACCCGATGCCCCCCGAACAGATCACG
>CAKKSJ010000444.1 GCA_919902965.1 Burkholderiales bacterium | reverse complement strand
TGTCCTATCTGCTGATCGGCTTCTGGTATACCCGGCCGACGGCGATCTACGCCAATCTCAAGGCCTTCCTGGTGAACCGCGTCGGCGATTTCGGCTTCCTGATTGGCATCGGCCTGATCCTGGCGCATTTCGGCACGCTCGATTACGCGAGCGTATTCTCGCAGGCGCCGGGCATGGTCAAGACCAGCGTTGAAATCATCCCGGGCGCGCCCTGGCTGCTGATTTCGGTGATCTGTATTTGTCTGTTCATCGGCGCCATGGGCAAGTCGGCGCAGTTTCCGCTGCATGTCTGGTTGCCCGATTCGATGGAAGGCCCGACTCCGATCTCGGCCCTGATCCACGCGGCGACTATGGTCACGGCGGGCATATTCATGGTGTCGCGCATGTCGCCGCTGTTCGAGTTGTCGGATGCGGCGCTGTCCTTCGTGCTGGTGATCGGCGGCATCACCGCCTTCTTCATGTCGCTGATCGCCGTGGTGCAGTACGACATCAAGCGCGTGATTGCCTATTCCACCCTGTCGCAGCTCGGCTACATGACCGTGGCGCTGGGCGCATCCGCCTATTCGGTCGGCATGTTCCACCTCATGACCCACGCTTTCTTCAAGGCGGTGCTGTTCCTCGGCGCGGGTTCGGTGATCATCGCGCTGCACCACGAGCAGGACATGCGCAAAATGGGCGGGCTGCGCAAATACATGCCGATCACCTATTTCACCATGCTGATCGGCGCCCTGGCCAACGCCGGGCTGCCACCCTTCGCCGGATTCTTCTCCAAGGATTCGATTATCGAAGCGGTGCACATGTCGCACACCCCGGGCGCCGGTTTCGCCTATCTGATGGTGCTGATGGGCGTGTTCGTCGGCGGCCTGTATTCCTTCCGCCTGATTTTTTACACTTTCCACGGCAAGGAGCGCTTCGGCGCGCCTGCGGACGCTCACGGGCACGATAGTCACGCCGCCGCGCACGACGAGCACGGTCACGATGCCGCGAAGGATGACCATGGCCATGATGCCGGCCATGGTCATGGGGCGCCGCACGAAACCCCGGCGGTGGTGACCGTTCCGCTCATTCTGCTCGCGATTCCCTCGGTCGCCGCCGGCTGGTTCATAGGCACGCTTCTTTACGGCGGCTATTTCGGCTCCGCCATTTACATAGCGCCGGCGCACGCGGGCCTGGCGGAAATGGCGAAGGAATTTCAAGGCGTGATCGGCATGATGCTGCACGCTGTCACCACCCTGCCGTTCTGGTTCGCGCTCTCCGGCGCTGTGACGGCCTGGTACCTGTATATCGTGAATCCGGAGCTACCGGGCGTGCTGCGGCAGAAACTCAGCTTCATCGTCAACATCCTGATGGAGAAATACGGCTTCGACCGCTTCAACGACTGGTTCTTCGCCGGCGGCGCACGCGGAATCGGCGGCGGCCTGTGGAAGATCGGCGACGTGGCCATTATCGACGGCATCATGGTCAACGGCTCGGCGCGCGTGGTCGGCTGGATCGCCGGCCTGGTGCGCCTGTTCCAGTCGGGTTACATCTACCACTACGCATTCACCATGATCATCGGCGTATTTGTGCTGCTGACCCTGTGGTTCGGCCAGGCCTAGGGAGCGGACGATGAATTCCACTCCCTGGCTCAGCCTCACCATCTGGATCCCGATCCTGTTCGGGCTGTTCGTCCTCATGTTCAGCGATCGCAATGCGCCGCTGGTGCGCCGGATTTCCCTGGTCGGTGCGCTGCTCGGCCTGGCCGTGAGCCTGCCGCTCTACACCGGTTTCAACACGCAGACCAGCGCAATGCAGTTCGTCGAATTCTCGCGCTGGATACCGCGTTTCAACATCAACTACAACCTGGGCGTGGACGGGATATCGGTGCTGTTCATCCTGTTGAACAGCTTCATCACCGCGCTGGTGGTGCTCGCCGGCTGGGAGTCGATCCAGAAGCGGGTGGCGCAGTACATGGCGGCCTTCCTGATCATGTCGGGCCTTTTGAACGGCGTGTTCGCCGCCCTGGACGCGATGCTGTTCTATGTGTTCTTCGAGGCAACCCTGATCCCGATGTACCTGGTGATCGGCGTCTGGGGCGGACCCAACCGCGTCTATGCGGCAGTGAAGTTCTTCCTCTACACCCTGCTCGGGTCCCTGCTGATGCTGGTCGCTTTCCTGTACTTGTACGACAAGTCCGGTGGCAGCTTCTCCATCCTCGATTGGCACAAGCTGCCGCTCGCGATGATGCCGCAGATCCTGGTGTTCGCCGCGTTCTTCCTCGCGTTCGCGGTGAAAGTGCCGATGTGGCCGGTGCACACCTGGCTGCCCGACGCGCACGTAGAAGCGCCCACCGGCGGTTCGGCGGTGCTGGCGGCGATCCTGCTAAAACTGGGCGCCTACGGATTCATCCGGTTTTCGCTACCCGTGCTGCCCGCTGCGAGCCACGCGCTGTCCGGTTTCATGATCACGCTGTCCCTGATCGCCGTGGTCTACATCGGACTGGTGGCGATCGCGCAGACCGACATGAAAAAGCTGATCGCCTATTCCTCGATCGCGCACATGGGCTTCGTCACCCTCGGATTCTTTATTTTCAATGCCTACGGCATCGAGGGCGCGCTGGTGCAGATGGTCTCGCACGGTTTCGTCTCCGCCGCCATGTTCCTGTGCGTAGGGGTGATGTACGACCGCATGCACAGCCGCAACATCGCCGACTATGGCGGCGTCGTGAACACCATGCCCAAATTCGCTTCGCTGATGATGCTGTTCGCGCTGGCAAACAGCGGGCTCCCGGCCACCAGCGGCTTCGTCGGCGAATTCATGGTGATCATGGGCGCGCTGAAACATAATTTCTGGATCGGCTTCCTCGCCGCGACCACGCTCATTTTGGGCGCGGCCTATACCCTGTGGATGTACAAGCGGGTGATATTCGGCGCCGTGGCCAATGAGCACGTCGCCAAGTTGAAGGACATCGGTGCGCGCGAATTCCTGGTGCTGGCGCTGCTTGCGCTTGCCGTGCTCGGCATGGGCATCTACCCACAGCCTTTCACCGAGGTGATGCACACCTCGGTCAACGGACTGCTGCAGCACCTCGCGGTGAGCAAGCTGTGAGGCCATAGAATCCATGAACTACCCCATGCCCAATCTGCTGCCCGCCTACCCCGAGATCTTCCTGCTGATCATGGTCTCGACCATATTGGTGGTGGACCTGTTCCTGCCGCAGCGCCTGCGTTACCTGACCTACGCACTGACGCAGCTGGCGCTGCTCGGTTGCGCCGTGCTCACGCTCGACGTCGCCGTGCTTACCCAGGGACTGGCGACCTACACCTTCAGCAATATGTTCGTTGCGGACCTGATGGGGCATGCCCTGAAACTCTCGGCCTATATTGCCTTGTTCACAACCCTGGTCTATTCGCGCGCCTACCTCGCCGACCGCGGCCTGTGGAAAGGGGAATTCTTCGCACTGGTGCTGTTCGCCCTGATGGGCATGATGGTGCTGATCTCGGCCAATCACTTCCTTACGCTGTATCTCGGCCTGGAACTGCTGTCGCTGTCGCTCTATGCCATGGTTGCGCTGGACCGCGATTCGGCGCGCTCGACCGAGGCGGCGATGAAATACTTCGTGCTGGGCGCGCTCGCCTCAGGCCTGCTGCTCTACGGCATGTCGATGATCTACGGGGCGACCGGCACGCTGGATATTTCCAAGGTGGCGGATGCGATCGCCAATGCCCATCCCGACAAGATCGTGCTGACTTTCGGACTGGTGTTCCTGGTGTCGGGGATGGCGTTCAAGCTGGGCGTGGTGCCGTTTCACATGTGGATACCGGACGTCTATCACGGTGCGCCTACCGCGGTTACCCTGATCATCGGTTCGGCGCCCAAGCTGGCGGCGTTTGCGATGGCGATGCGCCTGCTGGTCCTGGGCCTGCTCGACCTGGCGGTGGACTGGCAGCAAATGCTGGTGATCCTGGCGGTGCTGTCCATGGCGGTCGGAAACCTCGCGGCGATCGCGCAGACCAATATCAAGCGCATGCTTGCCTATTCGACCATATCGCACATGGGTTTCATGCTGTTGGGCCTGTTGGCCGGCGTGGTCAACGGCAACCTGCTCAATGCGGCAGACGCCTATAGCGCAGCCATGTTCTATGTCGTGGTCTATGTGCTCACCACCCTGGGCACATTCGGCATGGTTCTGCTGCTGTCGCGCGCCGGTTTCGAGGCCGAGAACCTGGACGACTTCAAGGGCCTGAATGCGCGCAGTCCCTGGTACGCCTTCCTCATGCTGTTGCTGATGTTCTCTCTTGCCGGGGTGCCGCCCACCGTCGGCTTCTACGCCAAGCTGTCGGTGCTGCAACCCCTGCTGGCTGCGGACATGGTCTGGCTGGCGGTGGTCGCCGTGATGTTCTCGCTCATCGGCGCGTTCTACTACCTGCGCATCGTCAAGCTCATGTACTTCGATGAAGCCATCGATACCGCGCCTATCAAACCCAGCCTGGATGTGAGCGTGCTGATCTCGGTCAACGGCCTGGCGGTACTGGCGCTCGGCATCATGCCGCAGTCGCTGATGGCGCTGTGCTACTTCTCCATTAAGGCCCTGTGAACCCGGGCGCGGGGCGCCGGCGATGACTTTCATTGAGCGCCTGCGGCAGGCGTGGGCAGCGCAGAACACCCTGCTGTGCGTGGGCCTGGATCCCGATCCGGCGCGGCTGCCGCGCCATCTCGCCGATTCCAAATATCCGATTTTCGAGTTCGGCCGCGCCATCGTCGACGCCACCGCCGATCTGGTATGCGCGTTCAAGCCGCAGATCGCCTACTACGCGGCGGCGCGCGCCGAAGACCAGCTCGAAATGACCATCGCGCATGTCCGCCAGCGCCATCCCGGGATACCGGTAATCCTGGACGCCAAACGCGGCGATGTGGGCAGCACGGCTGAAATGTATGCGCGCGAGGTCTTTCTGCGCTACCAGGCCGATGCAGTCACCGTCAGCCCCTATCTGGGATTCGATTCGCTGCGCCCGTACCTGGACTACGCGGACAAGGGGGTGATCGTGCTGTGCCGCACCTCCAACCCCGGGGCGCGCGACGTGCAAGACATCGAAAGCGGGGGTAGAAAACTCTACCAGCTCATCGCCGAAAAAGCCGCGCGCGACTGGAACGCCAACGCCAATGTGCTGCTGGTCGTGGGCGCGACTTATCCGCAGGAACTGGGCGAGATCCGCACTATCGTCGGTGACATGCCGCTGCTGGTGCCCGGCGTCGGCGCGCAGGGCGGGGACGTGGCCGCGGTGTTCGCGAACGGTGCGACAGCGGACGGCACCGGGCTCATCATCAGCAGCTCGCGTGCGGTGCTCTACGCCGGCAGCGGCGCGGATTACGCCGCGGCGGCCAGGGCGGCCGCGCTGAAGCTGCGCGACGAGATCAATCTCTGCCGCAAGACATCGTGAGCAAGCAGGCCGATCTGACCGAGCACGAAACCGGCAGTGAAACCGTGTTTCAGGGCAAGCTGCTGCAGGTCAAACGCGATACGGTGCGTCTGCCCGATGGCAAACCCGCCACGCGCGAGTACATCCAGCACAACGGCGCGGTCATGATCATACCGCTGCTGGAGTCGGGAGAACTGGTGATGGAGCGGCAGTACCGCTACGTCATGCGCCGGCATTGCATCGAGTTTCCCGCCGGGAAGATCGATGCGGGTGAAGAACCGCTAGCAGCAGGCCGGCGCGAACTGCTGGAGGAAACCGGTTATGTCGCGCGCGAATGGATCTATCTCACCAGCATCAATCCCACCGTGGCCTATTCCACCGAGCGCATCCTGGTGTATCTCGCGCGCGGCCTCGAGCAGCGCGAAAGCAAATTGGACGAATGCGAATTTCTCGAGGTGCTGAAGCTGACGCCCGCGGCCTTGCTCGAGCTGGTGCGCGCAGGCGAAATCGGCGACGTGAAGACGGTGATAGGCGCGCTCTGGATGGAAAAGCTGCAGCGCGGCGACTGGGCGGCGGGACCGGTTTTGCCCTGACAACAGCGCAGGGAGCAAGCATGAACTGCATTATGACGGCCTGGCACGAGCATGAAGCCGAGCTGCGCGGCTGGTTGCGGCGCAGGATGGGTAACAGCGCCGAAGCCGATGACCTGCTGCAGGACGTGTTTATCAAGGCCCTGCGCCAGGGCGAGCGTTTTTGCGAGATCGCCAATGCACGGGCATGGTTGTATGAGGTGGCCCGCAATGCGCTCGCCGATCGCCTGCGCCTCGCGCGAAAAGCGGTCGAGCTGCCGGAGGACCTGAGTGCCGATACCGCAGAGGTAGCGGCAGTCGACAGTCTGGCGGCATGCCTGCCGCGCGTGCTCTCCGAACTGAGCGCCGATGACCGGGAAGCCATCACACTGTGCGACCTGGAAGGGCTGACGCAGGAGGAATACGCGCGCCGCAAGGGTCTGAGCCTGCCCGGTGCCAAGTCGCGGGTGCAGCGCGCGCGCAAGCGGCTGCGCGAGCAGCTCACCCAATCCTGCCAGGTGAGCCTGGACGCGGCGGGGCAGGTGAGCGATTTCGTGCCGCGCCCGCCGCTCGGCAGACCCTAGGCCTGCGTCGACAGCGTCGCGATAATCGGGCATGAGCGCGGGCGCTTGCCCTCGACGCATTGCGCGATCAATCCTCGGAGCGACCGGCGCATACGGGTCAGGTCGGCGATGCGCTTTTCAATCAAGCCCAGTTTGCGCTCGGCAAGCATGCGCGCCTCGTGGCAGCTTTGGCCGTCTTCGAGCAGCAACAATTCCGTGATCTCTTCCAGGGTGAAGCCGAGCTGCTGCGTGTTCTGCTCCTACGGCGCGGTGAAGTGTGCACCGATTCAACAGCACGGGGATCGTTGCAATCCGCGCTAGCACCTCAAATCACTAATTTCGAAACATAGTTCGCATCTGCCGCGATGTTGCAAAATTAACGTGTCTCGATACTGGTGGATCACGCGATCCTGCCAGGTGCGCCTAGACGCTGCCGGGCAGGTCAGCGATTTCGTGCTGCACGCGTTGTTCATCGACCCCGTCCCGTGGTTCTCCTCAACGCGATCAGCCATTCGCTTATCATGGTGTACTATGGGCGTGACCCACTCGCTAGCCGGTGACCATGACTGAGACGAGATTTGCTGCGTTCACGCCGGACACCAGCGCCGCGCCTTCGGCGGGAATGCTTCCGGAAATGGAGATCCTGTCACGTTTGGTGACCGGCTGGCCGGGACTTCTGATGCTGGTGGCACCAGACCGCTCGGTGCTGGCCCTGTCGGCTTCCCTGGCGCAATTGCTGGGCAAGAACGCTCGTTCGCTGGGACCGTTGGTTTGCACGCGCGTGGCAATGTGCGGCGAGGCGCAGGGCTGCTGCCTTGACTTTGCGTCGGGTTCGGACGATATATCCGAGCCCGCGCTGGCGTTGATACCGCGACCGCATGCATCGCCGCTGGTGGTGCTGACGCGGGTCGAACCCATCGGCCTGCCGGTGGGTTCGCGGGCCTATCTCGTCCATCTCGACCCGCTGACTCCGCTGCCGGGGCCCGAATCCCAGTTCGCGTTGGACAGCCTGTTGTCACAGCTTCGTACCGAGCACGCTGATCGTACTGGCTGGCTGCGCTTGCTATCCGATCAATGGATACGCCCGCTGGTGCGCCCGAAATGGATCGGCTGGCTGGCCGAGCACGACGATGCCGCGGCCGAGCTGCTGCTGTCGGTAGGACGACTGCCCAAGGGCGCAACGCATGAACAGATCGTCGCTGTGGCACAGGCGGCGCGTCGCGAATCGCCCGGCAATACCTCGCCCTTCACCTTGCGTCTGCCGGCACAACTGGACCCGCACGCCCTATACGTGCTGCCTTCCTGTTCCTGCCCGGGCTGGCTGCTGCTGCTGTTAGGGGGCACGCATGACGCCGCACGGATCGGTCTACTGCATGCGCTTACGGCGTCTGCGTTGCGAGTGGATCTGCAGGCGCAGTTGTCGCAGGCTGGAGCAACGAACGTTTTTCCCGCTAAGCCACACGGCGCGCTCACGGCTCGCGAAGTGGAGGTGCTGACCCTGGTGGCGCAGGGACTGGCCGACAAACGCATCGCCGTCGTGCTGGATCTCAGCTTTCACACCGTGCGCAATCACCTGCGCAATATCATGCGCAAGCTGGGTGTCGGCAAGCGGGCGCAGATTGCTTTTGCTTTGCGGCTTGTGGCGGGCGATGCGGTGACATCGAATGCGCCGAATCACACGGTACCAGAACCGCGCCGAATCTCCTGACCGGAGCATAGCCGCTGCGGCGTACACGAAGTCGAGCAGCATCTGGTCGAGCTGCCTGCGGTGGTGGAAGGATCGTGTGCATTTTCTCGTCTCCTCTGGCCGGCGAAGCACGCGATGTGATTTCGCGTGTACGGGCGCGCGAACTTGACGAAGGGTCGAAAACAGCGCGCATTGCAGCTATTGCGCAAGCGATCCAGGCGCATGTCGATAATTGACATTAGCGCCGCACTTGTTGCCGCGGGCATGACGCAAATGAACTACCGCCGTGTTGGCCGCTTTCGGCATTGATCTAGATCAATTCGAGTCCACGACGGCGCATCATACTGACCTGCGTGGTAAACCTACGAATTCAATTCGGGAGGAGTTATGGCAAAGCAATACGGAATGCTGATTGACCTGCGCCGGTGCATCGGCTGCACGTCCTGTCAGGTTAGCTGCAAGATGGAAAATGGCGTGCCGATAGGCGGCTTTCGCTCGCGTGTTGAAATCCAGGAGGACGGTGAATATCCAGCGGCCAAACGCTATTTTCTGTCGAAGTTCTGCAATCAGTGCGACGAAGCGCCGTGCATCCAGGCTTGCCCCGTCAAGGGGGCCACCTACAAGCGCGAGGACGGCGTCGTCATGGTCAACCGCGACCTCTGCATCGGTTGCGGGCAATGCGTCCCTGGGTGCCCGTACGGTGCCCGCTATATGCACCCGTATCTGCCGATCAAGAACAACCCGAAGCCGTATGTGAAGGACGTGCCCGAGCTCGCCAAGACGCCGGTTAAAAATCTCCGAGTTGTCGACAAGTGCGATTTCTGCAGTTCGCGGCTGGAAGCAGGGCAAGAAGAAACGGCGTGCGCCCGCAACTGTTTCGGCAAAGCGATCGTGTTCGGCGATCTGGCCGACCCGAACAGCCGCATCTCGAAGCTCATCGCGTCAGAAAAGCCCGATGTCCGCCATCCCGAGTTCGGAACCAAGCCGCGGGTGTACTACATCGCGCCAGACAAGAAGGTATTCGACGTTGCCGACGGGCTCCTGAACCGGAGTTGAGCCGGTCATCCGGGATCTGACGAGTTACTCATCGAAATAGACGGTTCGGAGGTTTGATCATGGACATGAAGGTTTCGCGCAGAGATTTCCTTAAATCGACGGGTTATGCCGCCAGCGCTGCGGCACTCCAGGGCAGCGGCCTGCTCGCGCTCAATACATTGACCGCGTCGGAGGCGCAGGCGGCGCAGCTCGGGATGGGAACGTATCAGGTGCGCTATACGGCCGACGTCATGTGCCCCGCCGAGTGTGGCATGGAGATGTGGGTGCAGAACGGCCGCCTCGCCAAGATCTACGGCAACAAGGCGGTGGCAATGAACGATGGCGCCTGCTGCGCCAAGGGCGCATCGGGCCAGCAGTTGATCTATTCCCCCTACCGTCTCAAGCACCCGCTTATCCGCGTGGGTGAGCGCGGTGAAGGCAAGTTCCGCCAGGCGAGCTGGGACGAGGTGATTGACCTTATCGCCAGGAAGCTCACCGACATCAAAAAGAAATACGGCGCAGAGTCCGTCGTGATGGACGCCGGCGACGTGACCGACCGCGACCACTACCACCGGCTGTTCTTCGCCTACGGCACGCCGAACTGCGTCGAACACGGCTCGATTTGCGACACGCCGCGGCGCCACGGCCCCAAACTCATGGTCAACGGCAAGCGTTGGGAGCCGGACATCATGCGGCCGCAGCTCGTGCGCCAGCCCGATGGCAGCCTGAAGCACGACTCGACTTACCGCACCAAGCTCATTGTCTACAACGGCTGGAATCCGTTCGTCGCCACGCGGATCGCGTATGAGAGCCGCGGCACCGTGGCGGCGCAGCAGGAATCGGGCTGCAAGGTCATCGTTGTCGATCCGGCGCTCAGCAATACGGCTGCCAAGGCCGACATGTGGCTCGCGCCGCGCGCCGGTACCGACGGCGACTTGTTTGGCGCGATGCTGCGCTACATCCTGGAGAACGATAGCCAGAGTGATCCGGCGCACAAATATATCGACTGGAACTTCAAGAAATATTCGGTAGGCTGGGAAGAATTCGAAGCTGCGTTCAAATCGTGGTGGACGAAGAGCGATCCGATCAACGGTCTGCCGTATTTCAGCCTCGACTGGGCAGCCGGGCGCACCGGCTTGAACAAGGCGCAGATCCAGGAGGTCGCGCATCTGTTCGGCATCACCAAGCCGGCGGCGCTGGTCTGGGGCATGCAGTCGCCCGGGCACCATTTCAACGGCTACTGCGCCTCGATCATCGGCGTGGCGCTCAATGTCATCACCGGCAACTTCGATGTTCCCGGCGGCGTGATCGACACCGAACTCACCAAATCGAGCAAGGGTGGCAGCGCCACCGGCAAGCAGTTCCTGAAGCGCAAGGTGCATCGAGCGATCGGCGGCAAGCAGGTCGAGGGCGAGGTTGAGCACTTGCACATGGACGCTTTCGGGAGCAAATTCCCGGCGGCCTGGGACGACGTGGTCGCCGACTATCCCGACGTGATCGAGAACGGGGTCGAGATCCGCTACGGTCCCTTAAGGGGCCACCGCTATCCGATGAAGGGGTACGTTCTGCGCACGGGCAATTCGGTCTACACCGGATCGGCGCCGTACGCCTGGCAGAAGGCACTCACTGCCAAGGACGCTGCCGGCAATTACAAGCTCGAGCTCAATGTCATCATCGACACGCTGTACCTCGAGAGCGCGCTGTACGCCGACGTGATCCTGCCGGAGGCGAGCTATGCCGAGCGGCAAAGCGTTGCCGACATCTACCCGTCGCACCCGCTGATCTACAACCGCGACGCGGTCATTGAGCCCTTGTACGAATCTAAAAAGCCGACCGAGATCATGAACCTGCTCGCGAAGCGGCTGGCGGATCTCGGCGATACCGATCTCAAGGGGGCAGATTTCTGGCAGAAATACCGGACCGAAGAGGACTTCGTCAACGAGATGCTGGCGCCTGCACCGGGCAAAGCCAACATCGGCACGCCGCTGCCGTACCCGAAGTACCCCGAGGGCTACACCATCATCGGCAACCCGGAATCGCTGGAAAAGGGCGACGTCACGATCGACGAGGCAAAGAAGCTGATCGTCGGCAAACCGGTCACGGTCGAGTGGCTGCGCGCGAACCAAGGCGTGGCGGTGTGGCCGATGAGTTGGTACCGCTACAAGAAGTCGAACGCGGACGAACCGAATGGCGTGTTCCCGCCGACCTCGACACGGCGCATCGAGTTCAAGTTCGACTGGACCGAGGGCGGCAAGCGTTTCGGCGGTTATCGGCCCTACAACGAGAAGATCGAGAAGGCCAACAACGAATCGCCCGAGGGGCTGAAGCGCGTGGGCTTCACGAAATATCCATCGACCTTCTTCTGGTTCGAAACCGTCTGGAACCCGTACACGAACCCGGAATACGCCAAGTATGGCAAGGACTATCCGTTCCAGTTGATCTGCGGCAAGGTGCACCACGCGATGAGCGGAACGCAGATGGTGCCCTGGCTCGGGGAAATCAAGACCGAAGGCACCTGGCAGCCGCTCAACAACGCGTTCGAATGCGAGGTGCCCGAAGGACAAGCTGTGGGCCGCGAGCCAATCAAGGCCGTCAAGAAGAAATTCAAGGCCAACAGCTACTCGGTCGCCACCGTGTGGATGAACAACGGGGATGCGAAGCGGCTCGGCTTGAAGACGGGGGATCTGGTCGTCGTATCGAATCCCTTGAAGCGGACCACACGCGGCAAAGTCTATGCATCGGGCGGCATGCGGCCCGGCGTGATCAAGATGGGATTCGGCGCCGGTGGCCGCTTCAGCCCCGGGTTGGGGCCGGCATATCAGAGCCGAAGCTACACGCCGCTACATAACGAAATGGTCGATCCGACGGCCTTGAGTCCGATCATGGGGTTCCCGGCTTTTGCCGACATGATCGTGGCGGTCAGGAAAGCATGACTCTCGCGATGCGAGACCGGGCGGCAGAAGGATCGCCGCCGGCCGTTGCGACGGATCAGATGGTCCGGTCGCGGCCGCTCCTCGCCATCGATCTGTTGCGGCGCCTGTTTCTTTTCGGTCCCAGCGACGAAGTGCTCGGATTGGCGCTGACTGCGGCGGAGGCGACGGGCGGATCTCCGGCGCTCGCGAACGCGGTCGATGCATTGCGGGTCGCGACCGAAGTCGGTATCGACGCGGGCGATGGTTGGATAGACGAGCTGGCGGTCGAATTCACCCGCCTGATCGTGGGACCCGCGCAGACGCCTGCAGTGCCTTACGCATCGTTCTACCTGTCGCCGAGCCGGCTCGTCATGACCGAAGATACGCTCGTTATTCGCCGCCAGTATGCCGACGCCGGGGTTGCGCGCCGAAATGACGTGCGCATCCCCGACGACCATCTTGGTTTGGAACTCGAGTTTTTGTATTTCCTCGAACGGGAAATCGCCTTGGCGCGAGCCAATGGCGACGATCAAACGGTTCAGGTGTTGTGCGGACGACGTACCGGCTTTGTGTGTGGCCATATGTTGCAGTGGGTGCCGCGCTTTGCTTCCGACGTACTGGGAGCGACTTCGCACGATTTCATCCGTGCCGCAGTTACGCTGCTACTGGCATTGCTGCCTGATGACGAGGCGTCGCAACTGGAAGTTTGACTCGCCGCTGCCGACGGTAGCAAGGTGGTTGCTGCACTTCAGGCTGGCCGCACACCATCCCGCCAGATGCACATGGCCGCGGCTGGACGGGTGAGCGATTTGGGGCAGCGCTCGCCGCTCACATGATATTTCTTCTTGCCGCGGCAGCATCTTTTTGCGAGGTCATTCGTCTTCACTGGTAAGGGCGCAAATCGTGCCCGTGCTGAAGATGACCGAGGAAACCCTCGCATGAGTGCTTTAGTTGCCCCGCTGAGACGCTGGCCCGGCCGGCAGCCGTACCTGTTCCTGCTTTTGGCCGCCGCGGCCTGGTTCGGTTTGTATCAGACGCTGATGCCTGCCGCCGAAGCGCTGGTAGCTGCTTTGCCGGTCGAACGCGACAGTCACCTCGGCGGGGCGCTGCAGTTCTTCCTCTACGACACGCCCAAGGTGTTGCTGTTGCTTACCGGCATCGTGTTCGTGATGGGGATGGTCAATTCCTACTTCACGCCGGAACGCACGCGGGCGCTACTGGCCGGGCGCAGCGAGGGCGCGGCCAACGTCATGGCGGCCGGTCTGGGCATCGTCACGCCGTTCTGCTCCTGCTCGGCCGTGCCCCTTTTCATCGGCTTCGTGCAGGCGGGCGTGCCGCTGGGCGTGACCTTCTCGTTCCTGATTTCGGCGCCGATGGTCAACGAAGTCGCGCTGACGCTCTTGTTCGCCATGTTCGGCTGGAAGATCGCCTTGCTTTACCTGGGCCTGGGTCTGTCGGTAGCGATCGCCGCTGGCTGGGTGATCGGCAGGCTGAAGATGGAAGCCTATCTGGAGGACTGGGTGCGCGACATGCCGCACACTGCCGCGGCCGTCGGGGAGGACAGGCTCAGCCTCGGCGAGCGCCTCGACGCCGGCTTTGCTTCGGTGCGCGAGATCGTCGGCAAAGTCTGGCCCTATATTCTCGGCGGCATCGCCATCGGCGCAGGCATACACGGCTATGTGCCCGAGGACTTCATGGCCTCGTTCATGGGCAAGGACGCCTGGTGGGCGGTGCCGCTGGCGGTGGTGATCGGCGTGCCCATGTACACCAATGCGGCCGGCGTGATCCCGATCGTGCAGGCGCTGCTCGCCAAGGGTGCGGCGCTGGGCACGGTGCTCGCGTTCATGATGAGCGTGATCGCGCTGTCCTTGCCCGAGATGGTGATTCTGCGCAAAGTGCTCAAGATCCGCCTGATTGCAACGTTTGTCGGCGTGGTTGCCACGGGCATTCTGATCGTGGGCTATGTGTTCAATGCCGTTCTTTAATGTGGGGAACGAGACGAGGGGACATCCCTCAAGGG
>CAKKSJ010000443.1:9457-11413 GCA_919902965.1 Burkholderiales bacterium | reverse complement strand
CGAGATCGAATCTCTATACCACCGGCATTTCAATCAGCAATTAGGATAAAGGGATAGGCTATGAAGACTTACACCAGAATGGCGATGGCAGGCGTGATCGCGGCATCCGCGGTCCTCACCGGCTGCGCCAGTACCAGTTCGGGCAGCGTCTATTCCGGCGGTCAGGCGCGGCAAGAGCAGACCGTGCGCATGGGCGTGGTTGAAAGCGTACGCCAAGTGATTATTGAGGGGACCAAGAGCGGCGTCGGCACGGTCGCCGGCGGCGTGGTGGGTGGCGTTGCGGGCAGCAATGTCGGCGGCGGCAAAGGCAGCACTATCGGTACCATTCTCGGCGCGGTAGCCGGAGGTTTAGCGGGGAAAGCTATTGAAGAGGGCGTGAGCAAGAAACAGGGGCTGGAGATAACGGTCAAACTCGACAACGGTGAAATGCGCGCCATCACCCAGGATGCGGACGAGAACTTCAGGCCAGGCGAACGCGTGCGTCTGCTCTCCGGTGGCGGCGTGACGCGGGTAAGCCACTAATTCGAATCGGGGTAGGCGCGATACACGGCAAGCGCCAGCTGCAGCGTCTGTTAGATTCGCTCCTGACAAGCGGGCAGGCGCTCGATCTAATCCAGCACAGCGCGCAGCCTGGCGGCATTGGCTTCCAATTGTTCGCGCGGCGGATTCTTCGCCGGCCAGGTCAGGCGCATGCCGTCGTTTTCGTGTCGCGGCACGATATGCAGATGGAAGTGATACACGGTCTGGCCCGCGGCAGGGCCGTTGGCCTGGTATAGGTTCAGTCCCCCGGGCGAGTAGACGGTCTTCACCGCGCGCGCCACGCGCGCGGCGGTTTGCAGCACCGCCGCAGCCTGCCTGTCATCCAGCCCGTAAATGTTTTCCACATGCGGCTTTACCGCCACCAGCACATGGCCCGGGTTTACTTCGCCGATGTCCATGAAGGCGAGCGTCCACTCGTCCTCGTGCACCTTGGCCGACGGTATCTTTCCGGCAACGATGTTGCAGAATACGCAATTACTCATTTCTTCCTCTTTCGCTAGATTCTCACGGAAGACGCGCAGACCAGCACGTCGCCACTATTTCCCCGGAACCTGGCACTGCGCGCAGGGCACCTGGAACAGCCTGCGGTCCTCGAGGCGCACCGCGCTCAGGGTCCCCCCCCAGACGCAGCCGCTATCCAGCGCGAGCAGGTCGGGGCGCAGCTTCAGCCCCAGTGTGGACCAATGTCCGCATACGAGTGTGTGCCCAAGGCTGGCGCGACCCGGCACGTCGAACCAGGGGAAAAATCCGGGCGGCGCCTTCGCGGTTTCGCCCTTGGTGCGAATTTCTATTTGGCCGTCAACCGAGCAAAAACGCATTCTCGCCATGGCATTGACGATGACGCGCAGCCGGTCCGCGCCGCACAGATCCTCGCTCCAGGAATCAGGCATGTTGCCATACAAGTTCGCGAGAAATTCCCGCCAGTTGGCGCCCCGCAGTTCCGCCTCGACTTCGCCTGCCAGCCGCTGCGCGGTCGCAATGCTCCACTGCGGCAATAGCCCGGCATGCACCATTACCCAGCTGTTCTCTACGTGCACCATCGGTCGCTGCCGCAGCCAGGCCAGGAGATCTTCAAGCTCAGGCGCTTCGAGCACCTGATCGAGCGTGTCGTTGCGGTGTTTCTTTGCGTGCCCAGCGGCCACGGCGAGCAGGTGAAAATCGTGATTGCCAAGTACCGTCACCGCAGCATCGCCCAGATCCTTTACGAAGCGCAGGGTCGCGAGCGAATCCGGTCCGCGGTTCACCAGATCGCCGACGAACCACAAGCGGTCGCGCGCGCGCTCGAAGCCGAAGGCACCCAGCAAGCGCTCGAGCGCGTCGAAACATCCCTGTACGTCGCCGATTGCGTAAGTCGCCATGCTGCGATTACGCCATGCGGTCGAGCTTGCGATATTGAATCGCTTCGGCGACATGAGC
>CAKKSJ010000443.1:0-9357 GCA_919902965.1 Burkholderiales bacterium | reverse complement strand
TCTGTCCCCCTCCGAGCCCCGCCGCCTTGGCTGCCCTCGGACGTCCACGCGGCCGCGCTTGACGCCGCTCCCCGGTCATGCGTGCAATCATACTGTAGAAGCGGCCGTTGCCCAGCGGCTGGTTCTGGTTCAGCGCCAGCCGGATGTCGTCGATGGCAGGCTCATCCAGATGTACGCGAAACACGGTGCGATAAGCTTCCTGCCTTGCCGCCGCCGTGCGCCCCAGCGCTGCGTAGAGCGCGTGGGGCGAGATGAGCGCGTCGGCCTGCCCGAGCCCATTGGCGCGGTAGCTGGTCCAGCGGTAGTGCGCCGGCTCCTCTACCATCGCCGCGCGCACGGGATTGAGTTCGATGTAGCGCATGCATTCCAGCAGGTAGGTCTCGGCCTGGATCAGGGAGGACTTGTACCGGCTATCCCACAATGTGCCGGTGCGCCGGTAGGTGGTGTTGATGTACTGCACATAGCGCCGTCCGAGGGAAATGACCAGCTTGGGGACCGACTCGGCTTTCTTCGGGGTGAGCAGCAAATGCACATGATTGGTCATCAGCGCGTAGGCGTGAAGCACACACCCGCTCTCCTTCAGCGCTTCTCCCAGCCAATGCAGGTAAGTGTAGTAGTCTTCCTCTGCAAAAAAGCAGGGCTCGCGGTTGTGGCCGCGCTGCACGATGTGCAGCGGCACGTCGTCGAGGTGGGTGCGCGGGCGGCGCGGCATGGCGCAAGATTAGCAGAAAAAGCGAGCCTGGCCCCTTTAACTCCCTTTAACTCCATGGGAGCCTGGCCCCTTTAACTCACTTTAACTCTGTCACGCCAAGGCTCGGGTGAGTCGGCCGCGAGAGATATCTTCATCATTATTCGTTACCGTACGGGAGGCGGGGCCAGGAATTTTGTTTCGAAGATCTCGCTCGGCACCGGCTTGCTGAACAGGTAGCCCTGCATTTCGTCGCACTTCAGCAAGCGCAGCAGGCGCGCCTGCTCCTCCGATTCGACCCCCTCCGCTACGGCCTTGAGATTCAGGGAATGCGCAAGATTGATGATGGTGGACACCAGCGCCAGCCCCTCGGGCTCGCCCATCATGTCGATCACGAACGAGCGGTCTATTTTCAGCGTGTCCACCGGCAGCTTGGCGAGGTAGCTGAGCGAGGAGAAGCCGGTGCCGAAGTCATCAATGGCCGTGCTGACGCCCATGGTGCGGATCGTCTGTAGGCTGGCGATAGTGCCCTTGATGTCCTCCATGATCAGGCTTTCGGTGATCTCCAGTTCCAGTCCGGCCGGCGCCTGCGCGTCGATGCCGATAGCCTGCCCGATCTCGCCAATGAAACCGCGATTGCGCAGTTGCAGTGCTGACACGTTCACGGCGATGCGCACCGCGGGCAGGCCAGCGGTACGCCAGCGCAGGTAGTCTTCGATGGCTTTCTTGAGCGCCCAGCGCCCGACCTCATAGATCAAACCGGTTTCTTCCAGGATCGGGATGAAGCGGCCCGGCGGCACGAGGCCCGTGCGCGGGTCATTCCAGCGAATCAACGCCTCGGCCCCGGTCACTTTGCCGCTCGCAAGGCTCACCTTGGGCTGATAGTGGAGCACGAATTCTTCTTTATCAAGCGCCTGACGCAGCTGAGTCTCCAAAGAGAGCTTGCTGGCCACCGCCTCAGTCATTTTCGGCGTGTAAAACAAGTACCGCTCGCCGCTCGCTTTGGCCTTCTTGAGTGCCGCCTCGGCGTTCCTGAACACCGTTTCGGCGTCGGCGCCGTCATCCGGAAACAGGGCTACTCCGGCCTTGTGGGCAATCCGGAACACGGTGTCATTCAAGCGGAACGGATGCTCCTGAAAAGCTTCCATTGATTTCTCGAGAACCCGCGCCACATCGCCGTCCTGCGATACTTCCGGCATCACAGCGGCAAAATGGTCGGCCCCCACTCGCGCCAACAGGCTGGCGCCCCCTGCGTTGCGCGTCAGCCACTCCGCTACCTGCCTTAAGAGCGCGTCGCCGGCCTGCTGGCCAAGGCTGTCGTTGATGTTCTTGAACCGCTCCAGATCGATCAGGAACAGGGCAAGCTTGTGTCCGTGACTGGCCGCGCTGCGCATGTACTGCGCTACCCGCTCTAGAAACAGACTGCGGTTGGCCAAGCCGGTGAGTGCATCGTAATAGGCGAAGTAGTCGAGCTTTTCCGCCTTTTCGATGTGATCCAGCGCGAATGATATGTCGCCGGCCAGCTCGTGCAGCAGCTTCGTCTCCGCTTCATCAAAATATCCGGCTTCCGCCGCATGCAGGCTGAATACCGCAACCGGTTCGTCCGCGATCAGCAAAGGCAGGCTCACGAGGGAGCGGATGCCTCGGTCGAGGTGCGCGTTCTTGTGACGAATTCGCGGATCAGCCTCCACGTCGTTCACGACGACCGACCGCTTCTCCCTGACCGCCGTCGCGGGCGGGCCGTACCCCATAGGGGCATCATCGAGTAGCGACAACCGCTCTCGAATTTCCTCAAGGAAAGCGATATAGCCGGCATCCGCGCCCGCCGAGGCGACCGGGACAATCGCCATCGCGCTCCGATCAACGATGCCTATCCAGGCCACCTGGAATTGACCTTGCTCGACCGCAATCCGGCACGTCTCCCTGAACAGCTCGTCACGGTCGCGCACGTGTACGATCAGCGTATTGATGCCGCTAAGCACTGCGTATAAACGGTTTGAGCGCCTGATCTGGTCTTCCACTTTCCTAAGCTCGGTCATGTCCATGACATAACCCAAGTAGCCGACAAATTCGCCGTTGCTGTCATAGCGTGGACAACCGTCGTCGCGAATCCAGCGGAATTCGCCGTCATGTCGGCGCAGACGGTATTCCATGCTGAAGGGCTCGAGCCTGTCGAAGGCTTCAACGTATGTTGCCATGCACTGTGTGAGATCATCCGGGTGCACTCCTTCAACCCAGCCATTGCCCAATTCCTGCTCCAGGGTCCGTCCGGTAAATTTCAGCCAGGGCTGGTTGAAGTAATTGCACAGTTTGTTTGCACCCGAAGCCCAAATCATTGCCGGAGCGGAATCGGCCAAGCTCCGGTAGTTCTGTTCGCTCTCACGTAAAGCGCTTTCGGCGCGCTTGCGCTCGGTGATGTCGCGTACCACGGTGACGATCATCCAGCCTTCGCCCGAGCGCAGAGCGCGACGCCGCAATTCGATCCAAACCTGGGAGCCGTCCTTGCGCTGCCGTTGCATCTCGAGCGGGTCGGTGCCCGGGCCGCCGGCAATTATGGAATCATAGACGTGCTCCAGCTCCGCGCGCGACGTGGAAAGCACACCGTCGGGCCCCAGCGCGAGCAGTTCTTCGCGCGTGCGACTCTGCATGCGGCAGGCAGAGTCGTTGACATAGACAAAGCGCATACTGGTCCGATCGACCAGGTATATTGCATCGGCCGTGGCATCCATGGCCGCGCGAAGGCGCCGCAGGTTGTCAATGCCTCGCACCTGTTTCGTGATGTCCTTTCCAACGCCGCGATAGCCCGTGAATGCACCGGAGGCATCGAATACCGGATCACCGCTGATCGCGAGATGGCGCTCGATGCCGTCGGCGCCGAGGCGCGAGAACTCGAAATCGCGGAACGGCTGGTGCGCGTCTAGCACCGCTCGGTGCACCTGCCAGCCGGCTTCGTCCGGCGAAAGACACGGGATATCCCAGCGGCGCTCGCCGATTTGCGTGGGCCGGCGGAACACTGTCTGCGCACCCGACTTGGTGGCCGAGCCGCGCTGCGTGAGCCGATGCTCGGCGTCGCTCTCCCAGTAGAAGTCCGAGGACATATCGGTCAAGCTGCGAAAGCGAGCCTCGCTCTCCTGCAGCTTCCGATTTGCCGCCTCCAATTGGGCAACTTTGTCCTCGATCTTGCGCGCAAGCGTCGAATTATGCAGAGCGTGGAAGGTGATGTCGTCCAGCGGCGAAGATGGCGCGGACGCAGCGCGTCCGGCCCGCTGCTGCAGTACCGTGCGCAACTCCTTGAGAAATACCTCCGCCTCCAGGGGCTTGATAAGAAAGCGTACCGCGCCCAGCACCATGGCGAATTGCTCGTCTTCGGAGTGGACATAAGTGCCAGAGTAGAAAATGAACGGAATGTCCCTGAGCGCCGCATCTTGCATCCAGGCGCGACACAGGGCAAAGCCGTCCATCTTAGGCATCAGCACGTCGGAGACGATGGCATCGGGCGGATCGCGCCGCGCGGCGACCAGCGCCGCAAGACCGTCGCCCGCGCCCGTCACCCGGTAGCCGTTGGCTTCGAGTAGCATCTTGAGGAGATTGCGGTTCTCCTCGTCGTCCTCCACGATCAGCACATGAGTCATGATGCTCCTTCCCGCCATGTCTTCGACGCGTACCTATTTCCTATCACATCGACCACCGGAATGTGTCAAGGACTTTGAGACACCTGGGTTTGTGAATTGGTGAGCAATTTGGTTGTCAAGATCGGTGCATGAGGGGGATCCAGGGGTTGGGGTTTCGGCAAATCGATGCCGACCACAGCCGGCCATCCCGCGTTACGCGCGATCGAATCTCCGGAATTGAATCGCTTCGGCTACGTGAGCATCGGAGACGTGTGCCACGCCCGCAACATCCGCAATCGTGCGCGCAAGCTTGAGAATGCGATGATAGGCGCGCGCCGATAATCCTAACCTGCTGATCGCGTGCATCAGCAACGTTGCGCCTTTCCGATCGGGCGTGCAGTGACTGTCGATCTCGCGCGTGGTGAGTCGCGCATTTTCTTTTCCTTGACGCGCGATCATTTTGGCGCGTGCTTGTTCCACGCGCGCGCGAACTGCGCTGGATGCATCACCGCTGCTTACGCGCGTTAAATCTTCCGCTGGCACCGCTGGCACCTCGATGTGAATGTCGATGCGATCCATGAGCGGGCCGGAAATTTTGCCGCGGTAGCGCAGCACCTGGTCAGGCGTGCAGTGGCAACGGCCGTTGAAATGCCCGAGATAGCCGCACGGACAGGGGTTCATCGCGGCAATCAGTTGGAAGCGCGCAGGAAATTCTGCCTGGCGCGCGGCGCGCGATATCGCCACGCGCCCTGTTTCCAGCGGCCCACGCAGCGTCTCCAGCACTCTGCGCTCGAATTCGGGCAGTTCATCGAGGAACAACACGCCATGATGCGCCAGCGAAATCTCGCCCGGGCGCGGATCGCTGCCGCCGCCAACCAGGGCGATGCTGGACGCCGAGTGATGCGGTGCGCGAAACGGCCGGCGACGGAACAGCTCGGGGCGAAAGCCGCCTGAGCCCAGCGATTGCAGCGCTGCCGACTCCAGTGCCTCGGCGTCGCTCATCGGCGGAAGTATCCCGGGAAAGCGCGCCGCCAGCATGGACTTGCCGGTTCCGGGGGGTCCCGCCATGAGCAGGCTGTGCCCGCCAGCGGCCGCGATTTCCAGCGCGCGTTTGGCGTGCGCCTGGCCTTTTACATCGGCGAGATCGGGGTAGTCGGTTTGCACTCTGGCAGCCGTGTCCGCCACATAAGGCAGCAAACTCTGTTTCTGCGCCAGGTGCGCACATACCTCCAGCAGCGTTTTCGCGGGCAGGATTTGTGCGTCGCGCACCAGACTCGCCTCCTCGGCGCTGGTGTGGGGCAGCACGAAAGCCCGGCCGCAGCGATGCGCCGTGTAAGTCATGGCCAGCGCCCCGCGTATCGGACGCAGATCGCCGGTGAGCGAAAGTTCGCCGGCGAATTCGTATTCATCCAGCCGATTTGGGGGCAATTGCCCGGAAGCCGCGAGTATGCCCAGGGCGATGGGCAGGTCGAAGCGCCCGCTTTCTTTGGGCAGGTCGGCAGGGGCGAGATTGACGGTCAGGCGACGGGCAGGAAATTCGAAATGCGCATTGACCAAGGCCGCCCGTACCCGGTCGCGCGACTCTTTTACCTCTGCTTCGGGCAGGCCTACGATGGTGAAACTGGGTAGCCCGCCGGATAGATGGACTTCAACCGTGACTTCGGGCGCATCCATGCCGGCAAGCGCACGGCTGTGCAGCACGGCGAGCGACATGCCGACTAGGAGTTGCCAAGCCTGGCTTCAAGCTCCGCGACCCGTGATTCCAGCGCACTGATCTGTTCGCGCGAACGGGCCAGCAGCCTCGCCTGAACTTCGAATTCTTCGCGCGTAACCAAATCCAGCCTGCCAAAAAAGCTCGTCATCAGCGCGCGCGCGTTTTTCTCGACGTCTTTTGCCGGGCTCTGCGCGAGCAGCGCGCTGACCCTGCCGCTCAATTCTTCAAACAGACGGTTTTGCTGCATAAACATCTCCTTCTTGTCATCGTTTTTTCGAGTCTATCACGATGACTACAACGCGCCAGCGTTCGGGTTCGTTGATCGCACGCCGACGGTGCAACTAAGAACGCGGCGCACCAAGATGATGCACCGCCCGGCCGTCCAAACTGAAGCGACAATACAAGTCTATGAAATAAAAGCGAAAAAATTCTGGCACAGACCGTGCTAAGACTTTAGCCGTAGCACCAATTTTCCCAACCTTCGATTAGGAGTCCTGTCATGCGTAAACTAATTCTTGCTTTGGCCGTGTCGGCTGCATTTTCGCTGCCATTGACCGTGCTTTCTCAATCCGCGGTCGCCGCCGATTCGCCGCACACCCTCACCGGTAACTTCGGTCTGTACAGCGAGTACATATTCCGCGGCCTGACGCAGACCAACGCCGATCCGGCGCTGCAGGGTGGTTTTGACTACAGTCATGCGAGCGGTTTCTACGCCGGTACCTGGCTCTCCAATATCAGCTGGCTGACGGATTCTCCGGCCGTGACGGGCTATACCAGCTCCAGCCTGGAGTGGGACGTCTATGGCGGCTACCGCGGCACGTTCGGCAAGTCGGACTTCGGCTACGATGTCGGCCTGCTGCAATACTATTATCCGGGGACACACAGCACCATCGCTGCTCCCGGAAGCGTAAAGGCCGATACGCTCGAAGCTTACGGGGCGCTCAGCTGGAAATGGCTAAGCGCGAAATACTCACACAGCATCGGCAGCAAGACCTTCGGTGTGGATAACAGCCGCGGTACCTGGTATCTGGATATTTCCGCCAATTATCCGCTTACCGACAAACTGAATCTCCAGGCGCATTACGGCAAGCAGAAATTCTCGGGTTCAAATGCCGGCGTATCCAATGACACCAACGCCTCCTACGAGGACTACAAGCTCGGCTTAACCTATGCCCTGCCCAAGGACTTCACCGTGGGCGCCTATTACACCAGCACCAACATGACTACGGCGCAAAAAGCGTTTTACACCAACGTAGCCGACAATCGCATGGTTGGCGACGACGCGGTCGTCGTTTTTGTCCAAAAGACCTTTTGAGCGCATCACAGCCTAGGGCGGGCAGCCACCGCCCTTTTTCCATGGGGAACGCAATGAAACTAGTCACAGCAATTATCAAGCCGTTCAAGCTTGATGAGGTACGGGAGGCTCTGTCCGCCATAGGCGTACAAGGCATCACCGTGACCGAGGTGAAGGGATTCGGCCGGCAGAAAGGCCACACCGAGTTGTATCGCGGCGCGGAATACGTGGTCGATTTTCTGCCCAAGGTCAAAATCGAGGCGGCGATCAAATCGGAAATGCTCGAACAGGCGATCGAAGCCATAGAAAAATCCGCCAGCACCGGCAAAATCGGCGATGGCAAGATTTTCGTGTTCGAGCTGACGCAGGTCATCCGCATACGCACCGGCGAGACCGGCGCGGAAGCGCTATAGGGAGATGAATGATGAAACGATTGATAGCTCTACTTGCCCTGCTCGGCGCGTGCAGTCTTGCCGCTCCGGTCATCGCGCAGGACAAACCTGCCGCTCCGGCCGCGGAAGCCAAAGCAGCCGAAGCCAAGCCTGCTGAGGCCGCGCCTGCGGCCCCGGCTGCAGCAGCAGCGGCGCTGGCGCCAGCACCGGTTGCGGCTGCCGCCGCACCTGCGCCGGTGCCCAACAAGGGCGACACTGCGTGGATGATCGTCGCCACGGTACTGGTGATCCTGATGACCATCCCGGGACTTGCGCTGTTTTACGGCGGTCTGGTGCGCGCCAAGAACATGCTGTCGGTGCTGATGCAGGTGTTCGTCACTTTCTGCATGATCGCCGTGCTGTGGGTGTTCTACGGCTACAGTATCGCCTTTACCGAGGGAAACGCATTTTTCGGCGGTTTCTCACGCCTGTTTCTTTCGGGCATAAACGGCGATTCCGCCGCTGCAACCTTCAGCAAGGGCGTGGTGATACCGGAATACATCTTTGTCGTGTTCCAGCTGACCTTCGCCGCGATCACGCCCTGCCTGATCGTGGGTGCATTTGTCGAGCGGGTGAAGTTCTCCGCGGTGCTGCTGTTCATCGCCATCTGGTTTACCTTTGCCTATCTGCCGATGGCGCACATGGTCTGGTACTGGCCCGGCCCGGACGCGTATATCGATGCGGCCGCAGCTGAAAAAGCTACCGCAACTGCCGGTTGGCTGTTCCAGAAAGGGGCGCTCGATTTCGCCGGCGGCACTGTGGTGCATATCAACGCCGGTATCGCCGCTCTGGTCGGCGCCTACGTGATCGGTAAGCGCATCGGCTACAACAAGGAAGCGATGACGCCGCACAGCCTCACCCTGACCATGGTGGGCGCCTCGCTCCTGTGGGTGGGTTGGTTTGGCTTCAACGCGGGCTCCAACCTGGAAGCCAACGGTACCGCCGCCCTGGCGTTTGTCAACACCCTGGTTGCAACCGCAGCCGCGACATTGTCATGGCTGTTCTTCGAGAACATGTTCAAGGGCAAGCCGTCGATGCTGGGTGGCGCTTCAGGCGCGGTGGCTGGCTTGGTGGCGATCACCCCGGCTTGCGGCTTTGTCGGCCCGATGGGCGCAATAGTGCTAGGTCTAATCGCCGGCGCGCTGTGTCTGTGGGGGGTGAGCGGACTGAAGCGCATGTTGGGCGCGGACGACTCGCTCGATGTATTCGGCGTGCACGGCGTGGGCGGGATTATCGGTGCGCTGGGCACGGGCGTGTTCGCGGCGCCTTCGCTAGGCGGCAGCGGCATCTACGACTATGTCGCCAATAAAGTCGCCGCTGATTACTCGATCATGGATCAGGTAATGATCCAGGCGACCGGCGTAATCACCACCCTCATCTGGTCGGGCGTGGTGGCTTTCATCGCGCTCAAGATCGTCGACATGGTCATCGGTTTGCGCGTACCCGAAGACCAGGAGCGCGAAGGCCTGGACGTGACCTCGCACGGGGAGACGGCGTACCACATGTAGGCAGAGGCAGGAAACCGCTCCTGCGGGAGCGGCTTGCATCGGACGGGCAGCCGCAGGGCTGCCCGTTTTTCATGGTGCGCCCAGCATGGGCGCACTCCTGCGGGTGAAAGT
>CAKKSJ010000442.1 GCA_919902965.1 Burkholderiales bacterium | reverse complement strand
TCACAGGTCTCGGTCAGCCCGTAGCCTTCGGTGATGGACGAACCGGTGCGCTTGGTCCATTCCTTCATGGTGGATTCGTGCAGGGTATCGGCACCGGAGACCAGGAATTTGAGGCGTTTCCAGTTGACCTTTCCGGTGTCCTTGTGGTCCTTGAGATACTCGTACAGCGTCGGCACGCCATAGAACACCGTGGCCTTGTATTTTTCCATGGCCTCGAGTATGCCCTCGGTGTCGGGCGTGGTGAACAGCACCAGCGTGTGGCCCTGGGTGAGGCCGTTCAGCATGAGGACCACCTGGCCGTAGATATGGAAGAAAGGCAGGAAGGCCATGATCACTTCCTTGCCTTCCTCGAAACCCGGAAACGCGGCACGGCCGGAGACCTGGGCGGAAATGATATTGTAATGCGTCAGCATCACGCCCTTGGGATTGCCGGTGGTTCCACCGGTATAGGGCAGCGCGGCAATATCGGTCCTGGGATTGATGTCGACCGCGGGCGGCGGCACAAAAGCGCGGGCGAGCAGGTCCTGGAACTGATGCACGTTGCTGCGCTTGGGGATGTCCGGCGTGCCCACCTTGATGTCGCCGAAGATCTTGCCGAGAAAGCTCTTGCCGAGGAATTTCTTCAGCCCCGGCAGGTATTCGCTTACGTTGGTGACAATGATATGGTCCAGTTTGGCGCCGGATTTCTCCACTTTGTCGAACAGGATGTCCTGGCAGATCATTACGCGCGCGCCGCTGTTTTCGAGCTGGAACTTGACTTCGTGGCTGGTGTAGACCGGACTGATGGGGGTGACGGTGCAGCCGATTTTGAGCGCGGCGAAATAGGCGATGACGAACTGCGGGCTGTTGAGCAGATAGAGGCCGACGCGGTCGCCTTTTTTCAATCCGAAGCCGGCGAGCGCAGCGGCGAGGCGATCGGTATGGTCGCGCAGTTCGCGGAAGCTGATTTCACGGCCGTAGAACACCAGCGCAGTCTTGGCGCCGTACAAAGTGGTGGCTTCATCGAAGGCCTGCGGCACGGATTTCAGAGGCACTTCCGGATTGGCGGGCACGCCGGGCTCGTAGAATTTCAACCAAGGCCGGGACAGGTAGACAGACTTTGGATCCATGCTTCCCTCGGTTAGGAGTGCCGCTGTGGCAGCAGGCGCGGCGTCTGGATTGGGTTTGCGCGTTATACTGCCATGTGCCCCGCCCGCGGGCAAGAGAAAGTGCATGCATAGCAAAGCCTCGAATTCATGGATCCGATCGTCATCCGCGCCATGGCCAAATGGCCGAAAGTCCCCGTGGTCTACGGCTGGCTCGCGCTTGACCGCCGCGGTCGGTGGTCGATAAAAATAGGATCGCCCGGGATCACGAAAGGCGGCGCGCCGGAATTCGAGCCTGTCGCCAATCAGAAGCTGATCGAATTCATCGGCCGGAATTATGCCCAGGACGCTGCCGGATGCTGGTACTTCCAGAACGGGCCGCAGCGGGTCTATGTCGAACTGGCCTACACGCCGTACATTTATCGCATCGCGCGCGCGCATCCGTTGTCGTTCGAAACGCATACGGGCGCGCCTTGTGCGCAGCTTCAGTCGGTTTGGATGGACGAGGAAGGCAACCTGCTGCTGGTCACCGAACACGGGCCCGGTCTGCTGCTCGATCGCGACCTGCCGCGCGCGTTGGAGTCGCTGTCGTACGCTGACGGGCACGCGCTCGACGAAGAAAAGCTGGTCGCCCTGATCGAAGAGGGCGATGACCCGGCCGGGGTGTATTTCAGCACCGGCACAGACAGCCTGCCCTTGGCCCTGATTAAATCGGATGAGGCGCCCGCTCGCTTCGGCTACGTGCGCGAGCCGAAACCGCCTGCTGCGCCGGCGATGTCCTCGGACTAGTTCGGCACCAGCACGACTTTGCCCTTGACCCTGCGCTCCAATACGTCGTTTAGCGCGCGCGCCGCCTGCGCCAGCGGAAAGGCGGCGCTGACCAGGGGTTTCAGTTTGCCGCTGGCGATCCAGCCCAGCAGTTCGCGCACATTGGCCTCGTTGTTCTGCGGCTGCTTGCGCGTGAAATTGCCCCAGAACACGCCGACGATGGAAAAGCCCTTCAGCAGCGGCAGGTTGAGTGGAATTTTCGGGATTTCGCCGCCGGCGAATCCTATCACCAGATAGCGCCCGCCCCAGGCCATGTCGCGCATCGCCGGCTCGGCGAACTTGTCACCGACCGGATCGTAGACCACGTCCACGCCCTTGCCCTCGGTGATGCGCTTTACGCCCGCGCGCAGGTCCTCGCTCGAATAATTGATGGTGGCGTCCGCGCCCAGCTGTCTGCACGCGTCGAGCTTGTCCTCGCCGGAGGCCGCGGCGATCACGCGCGCGCCCATGAGTTTGCCCAGTTCCACCGCAGCGCTGCCCACGCCGCCCGCGGCGCCAAGCACCAGCAGGGTTTCGCCGGCCTTGATTTGCGCGCGATCCTTGAGCGCATGGTAAGACGTGCCGTAGGTCATCATGAAAGAGGCCGCCACCTTGAAGTCCACGCCCGGCGGCATGGGGATGCAGGCGCGCGCATCCACGGCAATTTCTTCGGCATAGCCGCCATAGCCGGCATAGGCGATGACCGCGTCGCCGGGTTTGGGCTGTTTTACGCCCTCCCCGACGGCTTTCACCACGCCCGCGAGCTCGGTGCCGGGCGAAAACGGGAAAGGCGGCTTCATCTGGTACTTGCCCTGAATGATCAGCGCGTCGGGAAAATTGACGCCCGCTGCCTTCATGCTCACCACCACCTGACCCGCTGCGGGTTCCGGCGACGGGACTTCTTCAAGCACGAGCGTATCGGGCATGCCGTATTGCTTGCAGAGCACTGCTTTCATCGGGTCGCCCTCCTGGCGCTGTGAAAATGTCTGTCGCATGATACCCGCGGCCGTCCAAATGAAGAAGCCGGCCTGGGCCGGCTTCTTCGCGCGAGCGGGTTAGCTTAGTACGCGAAAGCGCGCCTGCCCGAATCGCGGCTGTTTCTGCCGCCGGCCCGGGCTGCAGGCTGGCGCGGCGCATTCTGGCCGCGATTGCCGCCGGACTTACGCGGCGCGTTCGACGGGCGGCGTTGCTGCTGCGCGCCGCGCTTGCCTTGAACAATGGGTTCGGCACGGATGCGCGGGTCGACTTCGAATCCGGGCACGACATCTTTCCTGATTTCGCGCTTGATCAGGCGCTCGATGTCGCGCAGCAGACCGAGTTCGTCCACGCAGACCAGTGAAATGGCTTCGCCGGTCGAACCGGCACGGCCGGTGCGGCCGATGCGATGCACATAATCGTTGGCCACGTGCGGTAATTCGAAATTGACCACATGCGGCAGCTCGTCGATGTCCAAACCGCGCGCGGCGATGTCGGTCGCGACCAGCACCTTGATTTTGCCGGCCTTGAACTCGGCCAAGGCGCGCGTGCGCGCCGGCTGGCTTTTGTTGCCATGAATCGCGTCGGCGCGAATGCCGGATTTGACCAGCTTTTCGGCGAGGTTGTTGGCGCCGTGCTTGGTGCGCGTGAATACCAGCACCTGTTTCCAGTCGCCGGTGGTAATGAGGTGTGCGAGCAGGTCTTTCTTTTTCTCGCGGTCCACCGGGCACACGCGCTGGGCGATCAGATCGGCGGTGGCGTTGCGGCGCGCGACTTCGACCAGCAGCGGCTCGTGCATGAAGCCGTCGGCGAGCTTTTTGATTTCATCGGAGAAGGTCGCCGAGAACAGCAGGTTCTGCCGTTGCTTGGGCAAATGCGCGAGCACTTTGCGGATATCGGGCAGAAAGCCCATGTCAAGCATGCGGTCGGCTTCATCGAGCACCAGGGTCTGCACTTTGGACAGATCCACGGTGCGCTGCGACAGATGATCGAGCAGCCGCCCCGGTGTCGCCACCAGGATGTCGATGCCGCGCTTCAGCGCCTGCACCTGCGGGTGAAAGCCGACGCCGCCATACACTGACAGCGAGCGGATTTTTGGCAGATGCTTGCCATAGGTATAAACGCTTGCCTGCACCTGGGCCGCGAGCTCGCGCGTGGGCACCAGGATCAGCGCGCGGATGGGCGTGCGGCCGCCGCCCGCCTGCTCGGCGATTTTTTGCAGTATCGGCAGGGTGAAGCCTGCGGTCTTGCCGGTGCCGGTCTGGGCGCCGCCCAGGAGGTCACGGCCGGCGAGCACGGCGGGTATCGCCTGTGCCTGTATCGGGGTAGGTTCGGTATAGCCTTGCTCGCCGACGGCAAGCAATAGTTCGGCGCGCAGGCCGAGTGCGGAAAAAGACATGTAATGCTCCTGGTATCGGCCTGTCGACGATTGGTTACGCGATGCCAGTCCAGGCAGATTATTTTTGGTTAAATCGGGGAACTGAAAGAGTACCGCGAGAGCAGCGGACAGACTGGGATTGAACGATGCGGGGCGGATTATACAGTCAACATTCTGTTTTTGGTATAGTTTTCTCTTCTTAGTGTGGTAATTTAAGGTGCTCGGCGATAATTATGTGTAGAAACAAATAATTAACATCAAAGAAGATGTTAAAGTAACAGTAAAGCCTTTTCTGTATTGACAAACTAATGTGGTGCCTGTATAAAGCAGACAAGAGATTTCTGCAATGAAAAAACAACTTCGAGAAATTGCGACGGTTCACGCGGGTTATCCCTTCCGAGAGCGTCTCCAGTCTGATTCTCGGGGGAATGTCCTTGTTATCCAGATGAAGAACGTGGATGAGGGGAACCGCATTCAGGAAGATGGCATTGTCCGCGTGCAATTGGGCGCAAGCATCGAGCGTCACCTTGTGAAGCTTGGCGATATTGTTTTCCGGGCTCGGGGAAACAGAACTTCGGCGTCGCTTGTGACTCGCGATTTGGGGCAAACAATAGTAGCGGCGCCCTTGATGGTCATACGTGTAGCGGTCAAGGACGTTCT
>CAKKSJ010000441.1 GCA_919902965.1 Burkholderiales bacterium | reverse complement strand
AGGCGCCGCCGCGGCCGCCGCCCTGCATCTGGCGCATGAAGAACACCCATACGCCTATCAGGAGCAGCATAGGGAACCAGGAAACGAAAATGTTCATCAGCAAGGACGGTTCTTCTTCCGGCTTCGCTTTCACCTTGACACCGTATTTCAGCAGATCGGAAATAAGCCAGATATCGCCGGGCGAGTAGCTGGTGATGGCCTTGCCGTCGGTCGTCTTGGCCTTGAGGTTGCGGCCCTCGATCACCACTTCAGCGATGCGGCCCGACTTCACCTCCTCGTAGAACTGGGAATAGTCCATCGCCGCCTGGCTGATCTGGCGCGGGTTGAACTGGTTGAAAACGGTCATCAGCACCATGCCGATCACCAGCCAGATCACGAGATTCTTAAACATGTTGTTCATTCGGTTCCTATGCAACTATAGCTGCCGACAGTTCATTTTACAGGGTTACAGGGACCCGCGGTTGGCCACCGCAACACTGGCGTGCACAACTCAGGCCTTCAGGCTCTTTCCCAGCAAATACATTTCGCTCGAACGCCCGCGCGAGGCATCGGGCTTGCGCGAGCCCACTTTGGCGAAGTTCTTGCGCATGGCCAATAGAAACTCGGTGAAACCAGCACCCTGAAACACTTTGACAACGAATGTGCCCCCGGGTTTCAGACACTGCCCGGCAAATTCCAGTGCCAGCTCCGCCAGATACATCGATCGTGCCTGGTCGCTCACCCCAATACCTGAGATATTGGGGGCCAGATCGGAGATTACAAGGTCCGCCTTGCTTCCGCCCAGGGCGAGCAGCAGCGCGTCGACCACCTCCTGTTCGCGGAAATCGCCCTGCAGGAAACGTACGCCCTGCAGCGGCTCCATCGGCAGCAGGTCCAAGGCCACCACCATGCCCTTGGCGCCCAGTTTTGCCGCCGCCACCTGCGACCAGCTGCCGGGCGCCGCGCCCAAATCGACCACCAGCTGACCGGCTGCGAACAAGCGGTCTTTTCGGTCCAATTCCAGCAGCTTGTAGGCGGCGCGCGAACGATAGCCTTCAGCCCTGGCTTTTTGCACATAAGGATCGCTTATGTGCTCGCGTATCCATGCTTTACTGGTCTTGCTGCGGCTCATGGCTTGATCAGCTGTTACAATCGGGTTTTGCGATCATATCCATTATGAAGTCCTTATCCTCTTCCGAGCGCAAGTTGCTGAAAGCGCGGGCGCATGCACTCAATCCGGTAATCACGGTGGGCAACCAGCGCCTGTCGGCCGCGGTGCTCAAGGAAATCGACACCTGCCTCAGGGCGCACGACCTGATCAAGATCCGCGTGACGGGCGACGACCGCGACCTGCGCCAGGCCCTGCTGGGCGAGATTTGCAACCGTACCGACGCCTCCCCGGTACAGCACATCGGCAAGGTCCTGGTCGTGTATCGCGA
This sequence comes from Burkholderiales bacterium, assembly GCA_919902965.1. Lineage (GTDB taxonomy): Bacteria > Pseudomonadota > Gammaproteobacteria > Burkholderiales > SG8-39 > 2-12-FULL-64-23. The sequence goes on along the minus strand of CAKKSJ010000441.1, from coordinate 2,148 downwards.
AAATCCGCAACCGCCTGCGGCTGCACCGAAGAAACGCGCCGCTCGCAAACAGCCGCGCAGAACGAAAAAAAGCTACCAGGGCGAGTAATACCACCCGATCCTGCGAACGCGGGCGCCTGCCGTCGCGCCGCTATTCGTAGCGCACATCGAATATCTCGAATTCACGCACGCCGCCGGGCGCTTGCACCTCGACCACGTCGCCGGCATATTTTCCGATCAGCGCGCGCGCGATGGGCGAGCCGATGGATATCTTGCCGAGCTTGATGTCTGCCTCGTCATCGCCGACGATCTGGTAGGTCACTTTGCCACCGTTCGCCTGCTCCTGCAGGTCCACGGTGGATCCAAATACGCAGCGACCATCCGCATCGAGCAGCTTGGGATCGATGAGCTGCGCATTGGCAAGCTTGCTCTCGACCTCGGCGATGCGCCCTTCGATGAAGCTTTGCCGCTCCTTGGCCGCGTCGTACTCGGCGTTTTCCGACAGATCACCGTGTGAGCGCGCCTCGGCGATCGAGGCAATCACGCTATGCCGGTCGACCGTCTTCAAACGCTGCAATTCTGCGCGCAATAGCGCTGCACCCTTGATAGTAAGGGGGGTCTTGCTCATATTTGCCTATCCTTTTAAACCAGCTCTTGATGCAAGGCCTGTAAAGCGTAGGGAACCAGGCCCTGTATGTGGCGCATGCCCGTGCAGGCAGCACGAGCGCCAGCGATCGTAGTGTAATACGTAATGCGGCCTTGCAGCGCGCCGTTGCGTATCGACCACGAATCCTGTATCGCGCTGCGCTTTTCATCCACGGTATTTACGATCAGGCTGACCTCGCCGTTCTTGATCATGTCCAGAATATGCGGCCGCCCTTCCCCCACCTTGTTGACCACCGCGGCGCTGATGCCGTTCTCGGTCAGAACCTTGGCGGTGCCGCGCGTGGCGATCAGGCTGAAACCGAGTTCGAGCAAGTCGCGCCCGACCTGCACCGCTGCGTTCTTGTCGCTGTTCCTCACGCTGATGAACACCTTGCCCGCCGTGGGCAGTTTCACCCCGGCTGCAAGTTGCGATTTGACGAAGGCCTCGCCAAAGGAATGGCCCACGCCCATGACCTCGCCGGTGGACTTCATCTCCGGCCCGAGTATGGTATCGACGCCGGGGAATTTTATGAACGGGAACACCGCTTCCTTTACCGAGAAATACGGCGGCCTTGCTTCTTTCACCAAGTCGCCGATGACCAGGCCCTGCTCCGCCAGGCTCTTGCCCGCCATGCAGCGCGCCGCGATCTTGGCCAGCGCGAGCCCGGTCGCCTTGGACACGAAGGGCACGGTGCGCGAGGCGCGCGGGTTGACTTCGAGCACGAACACCGTACCGCCCTGGATTGCGAACTGCACGTTCATCAGGCCGACCACGTTCAGCGCCAGCGCCATCTGCACGGTCTGCTCCCGCAGTTCCCGCCGCAGTTCGGCGGAAAGCGAGAACGGCGGCAGCGAACAGGCAGAATCGCCCGAATGCACGCCCGCCTGCTCGATGTGCTCCATGATGCCGCCGATCAGCACATGCCGGCCGTCGCAGATCGCGTCCACATCCACTTCTATGGCGTCGTTGAGGAAACGATCGAGCAAAACCGGCGAGTCGTTGGAAACTTTCACCGCTTCGCGCATGTAGCGCTCGAGATCGCGCTGTTCGTGCACGATCTCCATGGCGCGCCCGCCGAGCACATAACTTGGCCGCACCACCAGCGGATAGCCGATCTCCGCGGCCAGCCGCAGCGCGTCGGCCTCGTTGCGCGCGGTGCGGTTGGGCGGCTGTTTCAGTTTGAGCTGGTGCAACAGCTGCTGAAAGCGTTCGCGATCTTCGGCCACGTCGATCATGTCGGGGCTGGTGCCGATGATGGGCACGCCGTTCGCCTCCAGGTCGCGCGCGAGCTTCAGCGGCGTCTGCCCGCCGTATTGCACCACCACGCCGTAGGGTTGCTCCTTGTCGACGATCTCGAGCACATCCTCCAGCGTGAGCGGCTCGAAATACAGGCGGTCGGAGGTATCGTAATCGGTGGAGACGGTCTCCGGATTGCAGTTGACCATGATGGTCTCGAAGCCGTCCTCGCGCAGCGCCAGCGCGGCGTGCACGCAGCAGTAGTCGAACTCGATGCCCTGGCCGAT
>CAKKSJ010000440.1 GCA_919902965.1 Burkholderiales bacterium | reverse complement strand
GAATCTCGACATAGATTTTTCCTTTATCCTAGTTGCGCATCAAAATGCTGGCGATAAAGCGCTTCGATCTCGGCGCGTGTGGCCTGGTGGTTCTGTCCGCCGCGTGCGCTTATCTTGAGCGCACCCATGAGCGACGCGAGCTGCCCGGTCGAGCGCCAATCCATGCCAGCGGCAATACCGTAGAGCAAGCCGGCGCGATACGCGTCCCCGCATCCGGTTGGATCGACAATCTCATCCGCCTGAACGCACGGGATCTCCAGGCGTTGACCCTCAGTATGGATCTCCGAGCCCTGGGCGCCATGAGTCACGATCAAAGCCTCCACTCTCAGCGCCAGATCCGCGACCGATTCGCCGGTTCGCTCTTCCAGCATCTTGCCCTCGTAGGAGTTGACCGCAACATAGCTCGCAAGTTTCACGAATTCAAGCAACTCTGCACCGGAGAACATCGGCAACCCCTGACCGGGATCGAACACGAACGGAATCTTCTGCTGCTTCAGTTCGCGCGCGTGCTGCAGCATGCCTTCGCGCCCGTCCGGGGAGACGATGGCAAGGCTGACGTCACCGGCCGCGGCGACATGGTTGAGATGCGAATGTCCCATCGCCCCCGGATGAAATGCAGTGATCTGATTGTCGTCCAGGTCCGTCGTAATGAAAGCCTGCGCAGTGAACGTCCCGGCGACTTCGCGCACATGCGTGCGCGCTATGCCCAGCGCATCCAGCCGCTTGTAGTAGGAGTCGGCGTCCTCGCCCACGGTGGCCATAATCAGCGGCTCCCCGCCGAGCAGACGCAGATTGTAGGCGATATTGGCGGCGCAGCCGCCGAATTCGCGCCGCAAGGCCGGCACCAGGAAAGCCACGTTGAGCATGTGAATCTGGTCAGGCAGGATGTGCTCGCGAAAACGCCCCTCGAATACCATGATATTGTCATAGGCAATTGAGCCCAGCAGCAAAATACGCATTATTTGATATTCCGTCGTTGTGAGCCCTGCCTCAGGCCCTGACTGTGGCTTTGAAAGCCGTTGAGGATACCCGAAGTCGACCCCGTTCAGGGGCGCTTGCAAATGCGCTAAAGCTTTCCCCGGTTCTCCTGCAGATCGGCCTGCCGCAAAATAATCTTGCAGACGTCGCTCAAGGATAGAACAGATAAAGCCTGTAGCCGGTCGCTTTTACCTGCGAACCCTCGATAAACACTTTAATCACCATTTCAGTATTGGTGCCAAATCCGGACTGTGCGCTGGCGGCGTTACCGATATAGTCCTGCGGCGTAAGCACGCGCCGCACTACCGGGTGGTCTTGCGCGTTGGTCAGCGTGAGTTCGAGCATGGGCAGTTGTTGATCGAAGATAGCCCTGTTCTTGAGCGTCGCCGACAGCACCATGATGCTGGGGTTAGTCGTGTCCGCTTGCAGATCCGAAGCCTCAATGCTTATTAACTCGATGCGCCGCGGCAGCGGCAGATCGCAACCCAGCGCCGCGCATAACTTGGCGGCATAGGGCTTGGCCTCGGGGAAAAGCACGATAAGGGCGCTACGGTACTGAAACGCCGCCTGCCCAAACAATACCAGCAGCAAGAATAGAGCGCCCAGCAGCCAGGGCCAGCGCCGCGTGCGTCTTGCCGGGTCCGCGGCAGCGATCGGCCCGAAATCGAAAGAGTTTGCGCTCGACTCGGCGGCGGCTTCGACGCCCGCCGCTTGCGCCGGCACGTGGACGGGAGCTGCCACCCCGGAGTGTTTCGTCCCGATGTCCCAGTCTCGCGATTCGGCGTAAGCGCTTGTCGCGATTTGCGATTGCTGGATTTCCTCGTTGAGGTTCGCTGCCGCCACGGGCGCAGATTCGGCCGGTTTCGATTCCAGCGCAGGCTCAGCGGCGGCAGCGTCCGCGCGCACCGCCGCATCTTCGTGCGCCTCGGCCGATTTCCGCGCCGGCGCGATTTCCTCGATCAGATATTCCAGCGCATCGAAAATCCGGCTGCATTTGCCGCAGCGAACCTGTCCCGCGCGCTTCGCCAGTTGCTCCGTATGCACGCGGAAATGGGTGTGGCAGGAAGGACACTGGGTAATCACGAGCGCCGGCCCTCGAGCAAAGTCCAATCCCCGTCTCCATCGCCGACGCGCATGGTGAACCAGGGCGCGTAGGCCGCCACCACCTCCTCCGCCTGCGCCCTGAGTATGCCCGACAGGGCGATGCGGCCGGTCTTTCCCACGCTGTGTCCGGCGAGCAAGGGCGCCAGCAGTATTAGTGGGTTGGCAAGAATATTCGCGACCACAAGGTCTGCCTGGAAATCAGGGGCCGTCTCCGTATCTATAAAGCGGGCATCGACCCGGTTGCGTTGGGCGTTGGCCTGAGCCGCGGGCAGCGCGAGCGCATCCACGTCCACACCGAGCGCAGCGCCCGCACCTAGGCGCAGCGCGGCAATGGCTAATATACCCGAACCGCAGCCGTAGTCCAGAACGCGCTCTCCGCCAGCTATGTTCCGCTCCAGCCACTGCAGACACAAGCGCGTGCTGGGATGGCTGCCGGTGCCGAAAGCGAGGCCGGGGTCCAACACGAGGTTGATGGCCGCTGGGTCGGGGGCCACCGCCCAGGACGGAACTATCCACAGCTTGGCGGAGATGCGAATCGGCTCGAACTGCGACTGGCTGCGCCGCACCCAGTCCTGCTCCGCCACCGGTTCAATAGAAAAATCCGCTGCCGGCGCCAGGCCGAGTTGCGAGCAGGCGGCGGCGACCAGCTGCGCATGATCCGATTGTTTCTCACACAGCGCGATAATCAGGCTTTGCGGCCAGGCGCTCACGGTCGGCATCCCCGGCTCGCCGTACAAGGCCACTTCCTCGGGGGTGCCGGCGCCTGCGTCTTCCACGCTGACTGACAGCGCTCCCTGCGCGAGCAAGGCGTCGCTCAGTGCATCGGCATGGCGCGCATCGGCACGCAGTATGAGCGATACCCAGGCCAGGGGATCAGCCTTTCTCGAGCTTTTGTTGCGCGAGCTTTTGCTCGAGATAATGAATACTGGTGCCGCCTTTGACAAAACGCTCGTCCAGCAGCAGTTCCTGATGCAGCGGGATATTGGTCTGGATGCCTTGCACTGCCATCTCCGACAGCGCGATGCGCATGCGGCGCAATGCCTGATCGCGGGTCTCGCCGTAGGCAATGACTTTGCCGATCAGGGAATCGTAGTTCGGCGGTACAAAATAGCCCTGGTAGATATGCGAGTCGACGCGGATACCCGGGCCACCGGGTGGGTGGTAGGAGGTGATGCGGCCCGGAGAGGGCGTGAACTTGAACGGGTCCTCGGCATTGATGCGGCACTCTAGGGCATGCCCGCGCAACACCACGTCGCGCTGGCGCAGGCGCAGTTTCTCGCCCGCTGCGACGCGGATCTGCTCCTGCACCAGATCCACTCCGGTAATCATCTCCGTTACCGGGTGTTCGACCTGAATGCGCGTGTTCATCTCGATGAAAAAAAACTCGCCGCCCTCGTACAGGAACTCGAAGGTACCGACACCGCGGTAGCCGATTTTGCGGCAGGCTTCGGCGCAACGCTCGCCGATACGGATGCGCTGACGCTCGGTCATGCCCGGGGCCGGCGCCTCTTCGATGATTTTCTGGTGCCGGCGCTGCATGGAACAGTCGCGTTCGCCCAGATAAATGACATTCTTGTATTCATCGGCGAGCACCTGAATCTCGATGTGACGCGGATTCTCGAGGAATTTCTCCAGGTACACCTCTGGATTGCCGAACGCGGCCTGCGCCTCCTGCTGCGTCAGATTCACCGCCGCCAGCAGCGCCGCCTCGGTATGCACCACCCGCATCCCGCGTCCACCGCCGCCGCCGGAGGCCTTGATGATCACCGGATAGCCTACCTTGCGCGCTATCTTGACGATTTCCTCATTTTGTTCCGGCAGGGCGCCCTCGGCGCCGGGCACACAGGGTACGCCGGCCTTAACCATCGCCGCCTTGGCGCTGATCTTATCGCCCATGAGCCGTATGGTTTCCGGGCGCGGGCCGATAAAAACGAAGCCGCTTTTCTCGACCCGCTCGGCAAAATCGGCGTTTTCGGAAAGAAAACCATAGCCCGGATGAATGGCTTCGGAATCGGTCACCTCCGCCGCACTGATAATTGCCGGGGTATTGAGGTAGCTGGCAGCCGATGGGGCGGGTCCGATGCATACCGATTCGTCGGCGAGCTTTACGTACTTGGCCTCGCTGTCCGCTTCGGAGTGCACCATGACGGTCTTGATGCCCAGTTCGCGGCAGGCGCGCTGGATGCGCAGCGCGATTTCGCCCCGATTGGCGATAAGAACTTTCTTAAACATGGCGGGGGGCGAAATCCGCGGGGTAGCCGGACTTCACTCGGGCGCCCTGCCCTGGGTCCGTTTCCCTGCGTCTCACTGCTTGCTCCACAGGCCTCAATCTATGACCACCAGAGGCTCACCGTACTCCACCGGCTGGCCATTTTCGACCAGGATCGCTTTGATAACGCCGTCTTTGTCGCACTCGATTTCGTTCAACAACTTCATCGCCTCGATAATGCAGATCGTGTCGCCCGACTTGACCGTGTCGCCTACCTCGACGAAGGCCTTGGCGCCCGGGGAGGGACAGCGATAGAAGGTGCCTACCATTGGCGACTTGACCAGGTGGCCCGGAATTTCCGCAGCGACCGCCGCAGCGGCCGGGGCAGGCGCTGATGGCGCCGGCACCACCGGCACCGGTGCCGGGGCGGCAAAGGCCGGCCCCGCTCCGCCGTTCTTGACTATTTTGACCTTCTCCTCGCCCTCAGTGACCTCGAGCTCGGAAATACCCGATTCCTGCACCAGGTCTATCAATTTCTTTAGTTTGCGCAAATCCATGGCGGTTCCTCGTTGCTGCCGGCGAGCACCGGAGTGCGGTGCTAGGTCTGGCGTAAAACAAACTGCAGCGCCAGCTCGTAACCGTGGCTGCCCAGGCCGCAAATCGTCCCTGCCGCCAGATCGGAGAAATAAGAATGGCGACGAAACGACTCACGCGCGTGGATATTGGATAAATGGACTTCAACAAATGGTATCGCCACCGCCGCCAGGGCGTCGCGTAGTGCGACGCTGGTATGGGTGAAGCCGGCGGGATTCACAATTATATATGCGACCTGCTGTTTCCTGGCCAACTGCACTCTGTCGATGAGCGCCCCCTCCTGATTGCTCTGAAAGCAGGCCACTGTCACACCAGCTGACTTGCCTAGCGCCATCAAGCGGCGATTGATATCCGGCAGGGTTTCGCTGCCGTAAATCTCCGGCTCTCGGCTACCCAATAAATTCAGGTTCGGTCCGTGCAGAACCAGTATCTTCCTGCGACCGTGCGTGGAGGTGTTGGCAATTACTAGCGTGGCTGCACCGGGCGTCTTTTTCATCATATACGCAAGTTTGCAGCACAATAGCCCAAAATGTCCAGTTTTTCAAAGAAGTTCCCGATACCTGCAGATTTCTCCTTGTTCGCCTCGGATTCAGCCGCGCGAGCTCGGCATCCAATGCCACTTCCGTCAAAGCGCCAGCGTGTGCCTAGGCGAGCCCCCCGGTTCACTCTGTGCCCGGCGTACACGGCGAATGCCCAACCTGCCTGGCAAGAATCCTTGATTTTGGCCAGGAACTCCGCCTTATCGACTAACAGCCTGCGGCCGATATCAAGACCGCCTGCGTTTCACGTCCTTTAGATACATTATCGCAGGAAATGGTGACATATTAGCCATAGATAAAGACAAGCTTTGTGTACAGCCGTTGAGAGCGGCCAAGCATAACAGGCGCTGCTTTTACCGACGATGTTCGGGCCGTGTAATCAAGATACTAGCCGACGCCCGCTGGCGCCCTGAGGAGACTGTCGGTCTGCAGCCGCTTAATCTCCACTCGCGACCAGCGTCCGCACAGCCTCCAGACCAGCGCGCTCCAGAGGCCGGCCCAGGGGGGAGGTCTTGACGCTGCGGTGCTCATCCCCGGGCCAGTAGACGGCCAATCGTACCTGCGTGCCCTCCCAGTCCATAGACAGCACGCTGACTGCCCGTTCCTGGTTTCCACTGTAATGACGCGATTCAGAGGTTTGGTAAGGGATGTTGCGGTTAAGCAGAAATATCTCCAGTTCCTTGCCGCTGTCGGCGTAAACCTGCAGATCGATGTCGGCGTAGCGTCCGGCGGTGCCCTTGAGTACCGGCCCGGTCAGGTAAGGCTTGAAATCGGCAAGCTGCTCCATTGCCGCCAGCGCCTGGCTGCGCAGGTAGCGTACGCGTTCGCGCTGCTCCTTGCCCTGGTAGAGCGACTGGTACACGCGCAACTCTGCCTCGATCTCGTCGTTATTGGGCAGGGATTGAGTGTCGCCGGCGCCCAGTTGGCGGGCCGCCTTGCGTTTGGCCGCGGCGTAGTCCTCGATACCGTCTTCAGCAATGATGCGCGCGGCCACCGCCGCGATACGCGCGCGCATATGGTGTTGCTTGAACTTTTGTTCCTTGGGCATCGCAGCACTCCGCGCGTAGGCACACGGAAATAATAGCGCAGCGGGGCGGCGAACGAAATACGGTAAACTCCGGGACGGCGTCATACCGAGGCCGCGAGCTTGCGAGTCTGCTCCGTTGGGCAGAATTGCTGCTGCTGCGCCACCACAACAGTTCGAACTAGCGAGCAAGCATTCGGCTCATGCACATCCATATTCTCGGCATCTGCGGCACTTTCATGGGCGGCCTTGCCACGATCGCGCGTCAGGCGGGCCACAAAGTTACCGGCTGCGACGCCAACGTCTATCCACCCATGAGCAGCCAGCTCTTGGCCCAGGGCATAGATTTGATCGAGGGCTATGACGCCGGGCAAATCGGCCTGGCACCCGACTTGTGGGTGGTTGGCAATGTGGTCACGCGTGGAAACCCGCTGATGGAGGAAGTGCTTGACCGCGGCGAGCCCTATATTTCGGGTCCACAATGGCTGGCCGAGAATATCCTGCCATCGAAGTGGGTGCTCGCAGTCGCCGGTACCCATGGTAAAACGACCACCTCCGCCATGCTCGCGTGGATACTGGAGGCGGCCGGCATGAACCCTGGCTTTCTGATAGGAGGCGTCCCGCAAAACTTCGGCATATCGGCGCGCCTGACCGATTCGCGCTTCTTTGTCATCGAAGCGGACGAATACGACACGGCCTTCTTCGACAAGCGCTCCAAGTTTTTGCACTATCGCGCAAAAACCGCGATCTTTAACAACCTAGAGTACGATCATGCTGACATATTCTCCGATCTTGCGGCGATCGAGCAGCAATTTCATCACTTCGTTCGAGCAATCCCGAGGTCGGGATTAATTGTAGCGAACGCTGCCGATAGCGCTCTGGCGCGGGTCCTAGCCCGGGGCTGCTGGACCCCCATAGAGCACTTTGCTAACGGCAAGGGCTGGGAAGCGCGAGCCCTGGATGCCGAAGCTTTCAGCGTCAGCCTCGCTGGAAACGAACAGGGGAGGGTGCACTGGAGCCTGATCGGCGAACACAACCGTTCCAACGCTCTGGCTGCGATTGCTGCCGCCCGGCACGCCGGCGTTGATCCCGGCACCGCCTGCGCTGCGCTGGGGCGGTTCGAAAACGTTAAGCGCCGCATGGAACTGTGCGGCATCGCGGCCGGCGTGGCAGTCTACGATGACTTTGCCCACCATCCCACGGCGATCGCCACTACTGTGGCCGGGCTGCGGCGCAAGGTCGGCAAGGCGCGCATTCTGGCCGTGCTGGAGCCGCGCTCCAACACCATGAAACTTGGCGTGATGAAAGACGCCCTCCCCGGCAGCTTTGCCGAGGCCGATCTGGTGTACTGCTACAGCGCGAAGCTGGGCTGGGATCCAGCCGCTGCACTCGCGCCGCTGGGCGCCAAGGCAGTCTGCCACCAGGATTTGGATACCCTGGTTGCCGCTGTTGTTGCCGCAGCCGCGCCGGGGGACCAGGTTCTGGTCATGTCCAACGGCGGTTTCGGCGGCATACACCAGAAACTGCTCGATCGGCTGAGTGCCACGGTCGCCTTGAAATGCTGATCTATCTGCACGGCTTCAACAGTTCGCCCGGTTCGCATAAAGCGCAGCTGCTGAAGCACCATATGTATGAGTGCGGACTGGGGAATCAATACTGCTGCCCGGCGCTGCCTATTTCGGGCAGGCGCGCCATCGACATCATCGAGCAGGAGATTGCGCGACACCCGCACGAATCCGTTACTTTGGTCGGCAGTTCGCTGGGCGGCTACTACGCCACTTATCTTGCCGAACATCACGAGCTTCGCGCGGTTCTGATCAACCCGGCGGTGTATCCGCACGAGGATCTGCGCGCCTATCTGGGCGTACAGCGCAACCTCTACACCGAGCAGCTCTATGAACTCACCGAAGAGCATCTGCGCCAGTGGGAAGAACTCTACTTGCCCAGCGTCCGTGCGCAGCGCTACCTGCTGCTGGCCGAGACCGGGGACGAGGTGCTCGACTATCGCCTGGCGGTGAACAAATACGCGGGTGCCCGCCAGCTCGTCATCGCTGGCGGCGACCATAGCCTTAAATCATTTCCCGAACATATTCCGCTGATCCTGGACTACGCGGGCCTGGCGCGAGCCTAGACGAAGCAGGCCTGCCGGTAGCCGGGATTGCGGACCTGTTAAGCCGCGCGCGAGAGCGGCTGAAACCCCTTGGGCAGCCCGGCCTTCGATATATGGCCGTAGAGTTCGGCGTCGGGCAGTGCCGTGAATACCGTATTTCGAACTGCGATCAGCTTATCGATATCAATGCCGGTCCTGACGCCCATGGACTCAAACATGAATACCAGATCTTCGGTGACTACGTTACCTGAGGCGCCCGGCGCAAACGGGCAGCCGCCCAGACCACCCAGCGTGCTGTCGAAACTGCGTACGCCCGCCTCGAAGGCGGCCAGCGCATTGGCGAGCCCGAGGCCGCGCGTATTGTGGAAATGCGCTTCAATGTGAAAATCTTCGCCTATGGCGGCGCGCACTTTGCGGAACAAGCGCTTCACCTGTTCCGGGTTGGCGTAGCCGACGGTGTCGGCCAGGCTGATGGCATCTGCCCCGGCCTCGCGCAATGCGACTGCAACACGCACCACATCGTCTTCCGCCACCAGGCCCTGCAGGGAGCAGCCGAATGCGGTCGAGCAGGCGCCCACCAACTGAGCTCTATGGGCCTGCGCGTGTGAGCGCACCAATGCGCCCATGCGCCCGAAGTCTTCGACGGCCTCAGCCGTGGTCTTGCGCACATTGCTCAAGCTGTGCGCCTCAGACACCGAGACAGGGACAGTAACGCGGCGCGCACCGGCGGCAAGCGCGCGTTCGCATCCCCTCAGGTTCGGCACCAGCACCACCGCCGTCAATCCGGGGATGGCATTTGCGTGCGCCAGCACTTCCGCGGCATCGATGAACTGCGGAATAAGCTTTGCCGGAACGAAGGAGCTGACTTCGATCTGGCGCACACCTGCGGCCGCTTCCGCGCTGACCCAGGCGTTTTTCGCCGCCGTCGGCATGAAACTCTTGGTATTCTGCAGCCCATCGCGCAGGCCCACCTCGGTAATGCTCACCTCGACTGCGTCCATGCGTATCCTTTTTGGTGGCGGTTCTTTGGTCTCTGCCTTGCCCGGCCTGATTTTACCAAGTATTCCAAAGTCCACCCGCGCGGCCCTGGTGCAGATGCGGCTGGCATGCGCATCGACCCGGGGGCGCATGCTGCGCGGCGATGCTTGCGGCTAGCGTATAATTTCACCGCGTTGCGCCAGGAAAAACGGCCGCGGCACGGCGATCGCGTGCGACGCGCCGCGAGACGGACGCGGCGGCAGCGCCCGATCAATCTTATTCCTTCGGCTCTCATCCCATGAATGTGCTGTACGAAGAGACCAGTTCCTTCAAGGTCGGCGCCGTGCTCGCCGAAACCGACACCTCGCTGCAGGTGGAGGCTGCGCACGGCAAGCGCAGCAAAATCAAGGCTGCGAGCGTGCTGCTGCGCTTCGAAGCGCCGCCGCTGGCAGAACTGATGGGTAAAGCCGAGGCGCTGGCGACCGAGATCGACACCGATTTCCTGTGGCAATGTTGCGACGCCGACGAGTTTGGGTTCGCCGAGCTGGCGCGCGACTATTGCGGCCATGCGCCCAACGCGCTGGAGGCGGCGGCCATTCTGGTCAAGCTGCAATCAGCGCCTATGTACTTCTACCGCAAGGGCAAAGGGCGTTTTCGTGCGGCACCCGCCGATACGCTCAAAGCGGCGCTTGCGAGCGTGGAACGAAAGCGGATGCAGGAGGAGCAAATCCGCTCCTGGGCGGACGAGTTGCAGCGCGGCGTCGTGCCCGAAGCACTGCAGTCGATATTGCCGCAGCTCCTGTACCAGCCTGATCGCAATCGCGTCGAGACCAAAGCGCTGGAAATGGCCTGTGAAAGGAGCGGCCTGTCGGCCGCAAAACTGTTCGAGCGCGCCGGCGCGCTGCCTTCCAGCCACGACTACCATCTGGGGGCGTTTTTGTTCGAGAATTTCCCGCGCGATGCTGCGGTGTTCGACAGCATTGTCGCAGATGATCCGCCGCAATTGCCTCTGGCAACGGTCGCGGCATTCAGCCTCGACGACGCCAGCACCACCGAAATTGACGACGCTTTTTCCCTGACTCGGCTTGCCAATGGGCGCTATCGCGTAGGCATCCACATCGCGGCCCCGGCGCTGGGCTTTGCGCCCGGATCCGCGCTGGACAAGATCGCGCGCGCACGCCTTTCGACCGCCTATATTCCGGGGCAGAAAATCACCATGCTGCCGCAGCAGGTGATCGAACGCTATACACTTGCCGAGGGGCGCGTCTGCCCGGCGGTGTCGCTGTACCTGGACATTAATCCGCTGTCGCACCTGGTGGAGGGGCAGGAAACCCGTGTCGAGCGCATCAGCATTGCCGCCAACCTGCGCCATCATCAGGTTCAGGCATTGGACGCGGCTTTCCTCGCCGGGGAGGAACGCGGCGAACTGCCGTTCGAGGCCGAACTGTTCTTCCTGTGGCGGCTTGCGCTCGAGCTGGAGGCAGCCCGCGGCAAACCGGCAATACAGCAGGACCGCGTCGACTACAGCTTTTATGTCGAAAACGAGCGCGTCAGCATCGTCGAACGCCGGCGCGGGGCGCCACTGGACAAACTGGTGGCCGAGTTGATGATCAGCGCCAACAACAACTGGGGCAGACTGCTCGCCGACCGCGGCGTACCGGCCGTCTACCGCACCCAATCCAACGGCAAGGTACGCATGACGACCGTGGCCTCTCCGCATCAAGGTTTGGGGGTATCGCATTACATTTGGGCGAGTTCACCGCTGCGCCGCTACATCGATCTGCTGAACCAGTGGCAGTTGCTCGCCTGCCTCGCGGGCAGCGCGCCGCCATTCGGCAAAAATTCCGCGGATTTGCTTGCGGCTATGCGTGAATTCGAGTTGACCTTTGCAGTCTACGACCAGTTCCAGAGCAAAATGGAACATTACTGGTGCCTGCGCTGGCTGTTGCAGGAGCAGGTGACGCTTTGCAAGGCCCAGGTGCTGCGCGACAATTTGGTCAAGTTCGAGGGTATCCCGCTTTACGTTCGCGTACCCTCGCTGCCGGATCTTGAGATGGGCAGCCGGGTACTGCTTGAAATCGAGGGGATAGATCTGATCGATAACGCGGTCAAAGCCCGATACAAGGGTCCCGCCGAAAGTTAAAGGACCACGATTGCGCCATGAGCTCGACCATAATAGGCCTGGCCGATGCCTACCGCGGGCTGAGCCAGCGTCCGCCGCGGGCGGGCTGCGGCCGCGCTCACCGCCGCTACGGGCGGAGCCGACAAAATAGTTAAGCTGAATTCTCTGCAAAAGCATAGAATATGTTGATTTCAAGAGTTTTTGAGGTCTGATTGAATAGCGTATACCCGATCGACTCCATACACCTGCGCTGGCCCGAATTCATGGCCGGCATGGAGCCGTCCTCACGCAGCCTCAGCCTGGCGCTGGGACTGTCGGTTTTGCTGCATGCGCTCGTACTGTCTATTCATTTCAAGCTGCCCGATATCATTCTCGACAAATTCGTTTCCCCATCACTTGAAGTGGTGCTGGTCAATAGCAAGACGCGTGCGAAGCCGGTGAAGGCCAATGTGCTGGCGCAGGCCAATCTGGACGGCGGCGGAAATACCGATGAGAAACGGCGCGCCAAGACGCCGCTGCCGGTACTGAAAGAAGCGAAACCGGGCGCCGATGCAAGGCGCGCGGCGCAGCGAGTGGAGCAATTGGAAGCACAACAACTGAAGATGATGACCCAGCTCGAAGCTGCGAAACAGGTCGCCGCCACCGAGAAACCGAAAGCGGCTTCCGCAGCGCAGACGCCGCAGCCTCGGGTATCTGGCCAGGAACTCGCCGCCAATGCACTCGCGATCGCGCGCATGGAAGCGCAAATCTCGCGGCAGATCGAGGAATACAACCAGCGGCCGCGAAAGAAATTCATAGGCTCGCGTGCGCAGGAATTCCGCTTCGCCCAGTACGTAGAGGACTGGCGCATCAAGGTAGAACGTATCGGAAACCTGAACTATCCGGACAGCGCGCGCGGCAAGGTCTATGGCAGCCTGGTGCTTACCGTGTCGATCAAGTCGGACGGCAGCCTGGACGCGGTCGAAGTGCGACGTTCCTCCGGGCATCAGATTCTCGACCGCGCTGCCGAGCGCATCGTGAATATGGCCTCGCCCTATGCCGATTTTCCTGCCAATATCAAACGCGACACTGACATTCTCGTCATCACCCGCACCTGGACTTTTGCGACGGGCGACAAATTGTAAGGGGAGTGATTATCCGCCATCCCGGACCAA
>CAKKSJ010000439.1 GCA_919902965.1 Burkholderiales bacterium | reverse complement strand
TCTGCGTTTCCCGGTACTTAAGTCTGTAACAATACGAGGGGATATCCCCTACAGGGACTTTCCCCTCAAGGGGGATCGAGACCTTCGGGGTGTCTCCCCTCGCGCTCCCCTAAGTCAGCCCGTAACAAAACGACTCTTGTTACGGCTTGTCACTTGAACGGATGCCTGATGACGATCGTTTCCTTGCGATCCGCACCGGTCGAGATCATGTCCACCGGCACGCCGCAGATTTCCTCCAGCCGCGACAGATAGGCGCGCGCATTGGCCGGAAGCGCATCGAGTTTGTCCACGCCCACGGTGCTTTGCGACCAGCCCGGCATTTCCTCATAAATCGGGACGCAATTGCTGGCGGCGTCCGCGCCGGCGGGAAAGATATCCACCGTCTCGCCGCCAACCCGGTAGCCGACGCCGAGCTTGATCTTCTCCATGCCGTCGAGCACGTCGAGTTTGGTGATGCACAGGCCGGAGACGCCGTTTATCTGGATCGAGCGCTTGAGCACCGCCGCGTCGAACCAGCCGCAGCGGCGCGGCCTGCCGGTCACCGAGCCGAATTCGTTGCCTTTCTTGCGCAATTGTTCGCCCGCCGCATCCTCGAGTTCGGTCGGAAACGGTCCGCTGCCGACCCGCGTCGAATAAGCCTTGGCGATGCCCAGCACATAGTGCAACATCTGCGGGCCGACTCCGGCGCCGGCGGCGGCGGCGCCTGCAACGCAGCTGCTCGAAGTGACGTAGGGATAGGTGCCGTGGTCCACGTCGAGCAGCGAGCCCTGCGCGCCCTCGAACAGCAGGTGCTTGCCCGCGGCGGCGGCGCGATACAGCTCCGAGGAGACGTCGGCGACCATGGGTGCCAGCCGCGGCGCGAGCGCGAGCGTCTCGTCGTACGTCCGCTGAAAGTCCACGGGCTTCGCCTTGAGATAGTACTGCAGCACGAAGTTGTGGAGGTCGAGCACTTCGCGCAGCTTGTCGGCGAAACGCTGCGGATTGAACAGGTCCTGAAGGCGGATCGCACGCCGCGCCACCTTGTCCTCGTAGGCGGGCCCGATGCCGCGCCCGGTCGTGCCGATCTTGGCCTCTCCCTTCGCCATCTCGCGCGCCTGATCGAGCGCGATGTGATAAGGCAGGATCAGCGTGCAGGCGCCGGAGATGCGCATCCGGTTTGTGACGGCAGCCCCGGCCGCTTCGAGTTCGTCGATCTCCTCCAGTACCGCCGACGGCGACAGCACCACGCCGTTGCCGATGTAGCAGGCGACGCCCTCGCGCAGAATGCCGGAGGGAATCAGCTTCAGAATGGTTTTCCTGCCGTTGATCACCAGCGTATGGCCGGCATTGTTTCCGCCCTGGAAACGCACCACGCCATCGGCATGGTCCGTGAGCCAGTCGACGACCTTGCCTTTGCCCTCGTCACCCCACTGGGTGCCGATCACCACCACGTTCTTTGCCATGCTCGTTCCAAAAAAAAGAAAATTAGGTATGCCGCGAACTGTCGTACCGGCAGTATCCTGGCCGGCCCGGGTCGGTTCGCAAGCTCAGTTTGGTCTCACCTGCCATTTGCCTTTCTGCCTGACGAGTCTTCGCGCGCAGCGCCCTTCGTCGCGCGCGTCCTCATGTCCAGGCAGATCTTGTATCACCATTTCGCCCGCGCTGCGCAGGCTCGCCATCGCCGCATCGAGTGCCGGATCGTCTACCCGCGGCGCCTGTATGCAGCCAGAAACCGGTTCGGCGGGTGCCAAACGCGCCAGCTCCTGCAGATAAAGCGTAAAGCCGGTCGCCGGCCGGGCCCGCCCGAACGCCTTGCCAACGCCGTCGTAGCGACCGCCCAGGGCAATCGCATTGGGCAGCCTGGCGCAATAAGCCGCGAACGCGACGCCACTGTGATAATGATAGCCGCGCAAATCGGCGAGATCTATGCTTACCGGAAGCTCTTCCATGGCCGACAGGCGCTCGAGATCGGCAAGCGCGCGCGTGATCTGCGCATGCTTGGGCAGCGCGCGCCGGGCGCGCGCAATCACTTCGCGTCCGCCGTAAAGTTCCGGCAACAGCAGGATCGCGCCGCGCGTCGTCTTGTCCAGGCTTTTGACCAGGGTTTTCAGGGCAGAAACATCCTTGGCCTGCAGCGCGGCGAACAAATCGGCTTCCAGCTCCACGCTGGCGCGGCCGCGCTGCGCCAGCGTGCGGAACACCGCCACATGGCCGATGTCCAGACGCGCGTCGGGCAGCTTGCAAAGCTTCAGCGCTTGTTCCAGCAGCCGCTGGATTTCCAGGTCGCTCTCGATGCCGGCATGTCCATAGATCTCGGCGCCGATCTGCAGGGGCTCGCGTGTTGCGCTCAGTCCGGCAGGCAAGGTATGCAGCACCGAACCACAGTAACAAAGCCGGGTCACGCCCTTGCGATTGAGCAAATGCGCGTCAATGCGCGCCACCTGCGGCGTAATATCGGCCCTGAGGCCCATGGTGCGTCCGGACAGCTGGTCCACCAGCTTGAAGGTGCGCAGATCCATATCGTGGCCGGTGCCGGTCAGCAGCGACTCGGTGTACTCGAGCAGGGGCGGCATGACCAGCTCGTAGCCATGCACGCGGAACAGCTCCAACAGCCGCGCGCGCAAGGACTCTATGCGGCGCGCTTCCGGCGGCAGGATGTCCTCGAGGTATTCGGGTAATACCCAGTTACGCATGAAATATCGCAGGGTTCTGGAAGCACGCAGCGAGATGAGCAGCCCCGGCCATGCATTCGGTATCGCACTTCACGCCTTGCTCCTCACTTGCTCACTTCGCAAATAACAGCAGCAACAAACCTGCGATCATCGACGTCAGGCCGAAAAAGCGAATCTGCCCGTCGCTAAACTGGGTGATGCGGCGAAAGGTCTCACGCCACTGCGCCGGAAAAAGGAACGGCAGTACGCCCTCGATCACCAACATCAGCGCAAACGCCAAGAGGAAAGTGCTTGCCACCGGCACTCCCGTGAACGCTACTTGCCGCCTTTGCCAGGGCCCTTGAGGTACTTGAAGAAGTCTGAGTTGGGCTCCAGCACCAGCACATCGCTGCGGTCCTTGAAACTCGAGCGGTAGGCTTCGAGGCTGCGATAAAAAGCGTAAAACTCCGAGTCCTGGCCGTAGGCCTGGGCGTACGCCGCAGCCGCTTTCGCATCGCCCTCACCTTTGATGCGCTGCGCGTCCTTGTAGGCGTTGGCAATGATCACCTCGCGTTCCTTGTCCGCCTCGGCGCGAATGCGCTCGGATGCGGCCGAGCCTTCCGAGCGCAACTGGTTGGCGACGCTTTTTCGCTCTGCGTCCATGCGTTTGTACACCGAGTCGCTCACTTCCTGGGGCAGATCCACGCGCTTCAAGCGCACGTCGATAATTTCGACCCCGATCTGCTTGGCGTCCAGGTTGGCACGCTCGCGCACGACTTTCATGATCACGTCGCGATCCTCAGACACCACTTCCTGCACTGTATGCTTGCCGAACTCCTCGCGCAGCGTCGCGTTGACGGTCTGTGAGATGCGCGTCTGCGCCTGCACTTCGTCGCCTACGCTCTTGTAGTACTGGCGCGCGTCGTTGATCCGCCATTTCACGAAGGTATCCACCAGCAGGTTCTTCTTCTCAGAAGTGATATAGCGCTCCGCGTCGGGCGTATCCATCGTGAGGATACGCGCGTCGAAGAAGCGCACGTTCTGGATGAACGGCCACTTGAAATGAAGCCCCGGGGTCGCAATGACCTCCTTTACCTCACCCAACTGGAACACGATGGCGCGCTCGCGCTGGTCCACGGTGAAAAGCGTCATCCCCGTCAGTGCCGCTACAGCCAGGGCAAAGGCAAGCAGGATTCCCATGCGGTTGTTCGTCATGGCCGGCTCTCTCTTTGTCGGTCACGCAGCGCGTCGCGCGAACGTGCCGCGGAATTGGGATTTGACGTCGGCTCGACCAACGACTGACCGGACGGGGTCGTCGCTCCCGCCAGCGCACCGCCTGACATCTGCATGATTTTGTCCAGCGGCAGGTAGAGCAGATTGCCGCCGCTCTTGGCGTCGAGCAGGATTTTGCTGGTGTTGCTCATGATCTGCTGCAGCGTTTCGATATACATGCGGTCGCGTGTCACCTGCGGTGCTTTGCTGTATTCGGTGAGCACCTGCTTGAAGCGGCTGGCCTCACCCTCGGCGTTGGCAAGCACGCGCTGGCGGTAGCCCTGCGCCTCTTCGGTCAGGCGCGAGGCCGCACCCCTGGCCTTCGGCACCACGTCGTTGAAATAGGCCTGGCCCTCGTTTTTCTGCCGCTCCAAGTCCTGCTTGGCCTTGACCGCGTCGTCGAATGCCGCCTGCACCTGTTCCGGCGGCTGCGCGTTCTGCATGGTCACGCGGCTGATTGCGATGCCGGTTTTATAGCGGTCCAGAATGGACTGGATCAGTTTCTGCGCGTCGTTCGCGACCTGTTCGCGTCCTTCATACAGGACAAAGTCCATTTTGCTCGCGCCGACAACTTCGCGAAACGCGGTCTCGGCCGCCTGCAGCACGGTGTCATCGGGCCGCTTGTTGTTGAACAGGTAATCCAGCGGATCCTTCAGCGTATACTGCACCGCGAACTGG
The DNA here is from genome assembly GCA_919902965.1 of Burkholderiales bacterium. Classification (GTDB taxonomy): domain Bacteria; phylum Pseudomonadota; class Gammaproteobacteria; order Burkholderiales; family SG8-39; genus 2-12-FULL-64-23. The sequence goes on along the minus strand of CAKKSJ010000439.1, from coordinate 11,233 downwards.
ATATCGATGATGTTCTCGTCGCCGGTGAGCATGATCGATTCCTTCGGCACCTTGGTCTGGACGCTGTTGCGGTAGCCGACCTCCACAGTGCGCACCGAGGAAAGATTCACGATTTCCTGCGTCTGGAACGGAAACGGCACACGCCAGCGCAGCCCCGGGCTGGTGGTTTCGGAATACTTGCCGAAGGTAAATACCACGCCGCGCGCCTTCTCATCGACGGTATAGAAGCCGCTGCCCAGCCACACCACCAGCACCAGCACGACCAGCAGGCCGGCACCGCCGCTGATCTGGCGCATGCTCGGCGGATGAACCGAAGAGGGGCCTCCGCCGCCGCCTCTTTTGCCGAACATGCCGTTCAGCTTCTGATTGAAGTTGCGCCATAACTCGTCCAGGTCCGGCGGCCCCTGATTACTGCCCCCGCCTTTCTTGCCCCATTGCGGGTCATTAAGTGACATACGTATCCTTATGACAATGCTCCATTTCCAGATTGGTTGCTGCGGACTTTTTCGCGGCCGCGACTTCGGCCAGAGCAGTTCTGAGAATTTCCAAGCCGGCGCCCGTCTTCGCGCTCAAACTGACCCGGCAGATTTTACCATACTCGTCGCGCTCCAAGCCCGGCATTAGCGCTGTCAGGTCGATTTTGTTCCACACCAAGACCTGCGGGATTGCGTCCGCGCCGATCTCGGCGAGAACCGCGTTGACCGCGGCGATCTGCGCATCGCGCACACTGCTCGAAGCGTCGACCACATGCAGCAGTAAATCGGCATGTATGGTTTCCTCCAGTGTCGCGCGAAAAGAGGCTACCAGGCCGTGCGGCAGATCGCGGATAAAGCCCACCGTGTCCGACAACACCAGATTGCCCGCCTCTTCCACGTACATGCGCCGCGTCGTGGTGTCGAGCGTGGCGAACAACTGGTCGGCCGTGTAGCTGTCGGCACGGGTGAGCAGGTTGAACAGTGTCGACTTGCCGGCATTGGTGTAGCCGACCAGCGATACCGAAAGCACCTCGCCGCGCACCCGCGCGCGGCGCTGCACGTCGCGGCGGCGTTTGAATTGAACCAGCTTGTCCTTGAGCAGCTTGACGCGTTTGCCGATCAGGCGCCGGTCGATTTCGATTTGGGTCTCGCCCATGCCGCCGAGAAATCCGCCGCCGCCGCGCTGACGTTCAAGGTGGGTCCAGCCGCGTACCAGGCGCGTGGAGGCATATTCGAGTTGCGCCAGTTCCACCTGCAGTTTGCCCTCGTGGCTGCGCGCGCGCTGGGCGAAGATGCCGAGGATCAGGCCGGTGCGGTCCAGAACCGGGCATTCCAGCTTTTGCTCCAGATTGCGCTGCTGCGCCGGGGAAAGTTCGTGGTTGAACACCACCAGGCTCGCGCTGTGCTCGCGCACAGCGGCTGCGATCTCCTCGGTCTTGCCCGATCCCGCGTAAAGCGCAGCGTCCGGTCGCTGCCGCTTGCCCTGGATCAGGGCGAGCGGCTTGAGCCCGGAACTCTCGACCAGCAGGCGCAACTCTTCCAGGCTCTCGCCATAGCCGTCGGCGCCGAAATCCAGGCCGACCAGCACAGCCGCGTTCTTGCGCCCGGTGCGCTCAGACATCGCGCGCGCCGGCGGCAGCAGGCCGGCGTTTCTCAGTTGTCGGAAGCAGGGTGTTCGTAGGAAATGGTGACCGCGCGTGCCGGCACGACGGTGGAGATCGCGTGCTTGTAGACCATTTGCGTGACTGTGTTCTTCAGCAACACCACATATTGGTCGAAGGATTCGACCTGGCCTTGCAACTTGATGCCATTGACCAGATAGATTGAGACCGGCACGTGCTCTTTGCGCAGCGTGTTTAGAAACGGGTCTTGTAACAACTGCCCTTTAGTGCTCATCGTGTCTCCCACAGCTTTGTTGTTGAATTGCCACTTTAATTGATTTCTCTGCCATTTTCCACCTGCGAATGCAGATTGGGGTACCTTATTGCTTTTTCAAGTAGGGATTGGTCGAAGTCTTGAACTGCACTTTCAGGGGCGTGCCCTGGAGCGAGAACTCCTCGCGAAAACGCCCCTCCAGATAGCGACGGTAGCTCTCCGGCACCGCATTGAGCGCATTGCCGTGAATCACGATCAGCGGCGGATTCATACCACCCTGGTGGGCATAGCGCAACTTGGGCCGGATAAGCCCTTTGCGCGGCGGCTGCTGGCGCTCGACCGCGTCAATCAGCACGCGCGTGAGGCGCGGCGTCGACAACTTGGTCATGGCGGCCCGGTAGGCCTCGTCGATGGAGGGCAACAAGCCCGCCAGTCCGCTGCCCTGCAGGGCGGAGATGAAATGCATGCGCGCAAACCCGAGGAATCCAAGTTTGCGTGCCAGGTCGCGCTTGACGCACTCGCGCGCGTAGTCGTCCAGGCCGTCCCATTTGTTGACGGCGACCACCAGCGCGCGCCCCTTCTCCACGACATAGCCCGCGATATGCGCGTCCTGGTCGGAAATCTCGGCCTGGGCGTCCAGCACCAGCACCACCACGTTGGCCTGGTCGACCGACTGCAGCGTCTTGATGACGGAAAACTTCTCCAGTGATTCGAACACCTGGCCGCGACGGCGCAGGCCGGCCGTATCGATCAGCGTATAGCATCTGCCGTTGCGTTCGAATGGGACATCGATGCTGTCGCGTGTGGTGCCCGGCTGGTCGAATGCGATCACCCGGTTCTCCCCCAGCAGGCTGTTGATCAGGGTCGATTTGCCGACGTTCGGGCGACCGATAATGGCAATGCGCGGATGATCCGCCACCTGCTCTTCCCCGGATTCACGCTCAAACCCGGCGAGCGCCAGATCGACCAGATCGTTCACCCCTTCGCCGTGGGCGGCCGAAATGGCGTAAGGCTGGCCCAAGCCGAGTTCGTGGAATTCGGCCGTGACCACACCGATATTCATGCCTTCCGCCTTGTTCACGGCGAGCAGGACACGCCGTCCCGTCTTGCGCAACAACGCGGCAATGTTGCGGTCCTGCGCCGCCAGCCCCTGGCGCACGTCGACCATGAACAGGATTACATCGGCTTCGGCGATCGCCTGCAGGGTCTGTTTCGCCATCTCGTGCAATATGCCCTGTTTCGCCACCGGCTCGAAGCCACCCGTGTCGACCACGAAAAACGGCCGGTCACCCACCCGTCCTTCCCCGTAGTGCCGATCTCGCGTCAGCCCGGGACTGTCGGCAACGAGCGCATCGCGGCTGCGCGTGAACCGGTTGAACAGCGTGGATTTGCCTACGTTGGGACGACCGACAATGACTATCGTGGGTTTCATGGCTGCCGCATCAGGCGAAATACCGCCAGCGCTGGAAAGAGTTCCAACCTTGTTCCCGCGGCCAAGGCAGCGGGTTCGCGTCGAGCGCGCGGCTTATTGGGTACTGAAGGCATACAGCCCGCCGTTGCGGGTCTGTATCAGGAAGCCGCCGTTCGGCAATCTGACCGGATTGGTGCTGACCGGACTGCCGTCCGTCGCTGCGCGCCCGATAAAGGCGCCGGAATCGCGGGCGAGAAAATGCACATAGCCCTGGATGTCGGCGACCACGATCTCGCGCCCGTAGGCGTAGGGTGCGGACAGATTGCGCAGGCGCAGCTTGTCCTGCCGCCACAGACTGGTACCGCCACTGCGGTCCAGCGCAAGAACAGCGCCTTTATCGTCGCTGACATAAGCGTAGCTCACGTCCAGCGCCAGCCCGGAAGTGCTCGACAGTTCGCGCCCCCACAGGGCTTGGCCATTGCTAATGTCAAAGCAGCCGATGCGGCCCTGATAGGCTACCGCGCAGACCTCGCGCCCTTCTACCACGGGTAGCCCGATTACGTCGGTGACCCGCTCCAGCTCGGTTGTGCCGCGCGGCAGCGCCACCGTCGCCTCCCAGCGCACCGCGCCGCTGGCCAGACTGATTGCGACCAGCTTGCCTCCGGCAAAGCCGGCGTAGACCACACCGTCGTAAATGCTGATGCCCACCGGTGAGCGCACGGTCAGCGCAGGTGTCGAACGCTGGTAATACCACTTGCGCTTGCCGTCTTTCGCATCCAGACCGAATATGCGGCCGTCGGCGCTGCGTACCACGACCAGACCTTCGGCCACCTGCGGCGCGGCCAGCACTTCGCTGCTGACCTGTGCCTTCCATAGCGCGGTGCCGCTGCCGTCAAAAGCCAGTACCTCGCCCCTGCCACTGCCTACGGCTACCAGGCCCACGCCCGCACCGACCCCGCCGGTCAGCCGCTCCCCGGCACTGATGCGCCACAACTGCCTTCCGCTAACTGCATCCAGACGCGAAATCGAACCGTCACTCGCAGCCGCATACACGCTGTCCCCCACCACCGCGGGCGCGAATATCGCCTGCCCGGAATTGCCTATGTTCGCCTGCCACAGCGTCTTGACCGCGACCGACTGAGCCAGCGCGGGCAAGGGCGCCATCTCCGGCGCCGCGCTGCGGCTGCCGAACCAGTTCATCGGGTTGATGGCATCGACCGTGTTGCTGACCATGCTGCCGCCGCCGCAGCCGGCCAGCAGCAAGGCGGCGCTCAGCAATGCTACCGTTAAGAAAACGCGCTTCACTTTGCCGTTCCCAGGGCATCCAGACGCAGTTGGATCGATCCGCGCAGCGCGGCATCCTTGGCATCTGCCTTTTCCAGCGCAGCCTTGTAGGCGCCGCGCGCCGCTTCCTTCTTGCCCTGCGCGACGAGAATATCGGCCTCGCTAGCGAGGAACAGCGCGTCGAACCCCGCGCTGTGCTTGGCAGCTAGCGTCTTGAGCGCGTCGTCATAGGCCTTTTCGTCGAGCATCACACTGGCCAGCCGCAGGCGCGCAAGATCCTGCAAGCCTTCGTCTTTGGCGTTCTCGGTGACCCAGGCGAGCTGGGCGCGCGCGGTTTTCAGGTCGCCGGCCTGAAAGTGCGCTTTGGCCGATACCAGTGCCGCCATCGCGGCATAGGAGGTGCGCGGATAACCGTCGAGGATCGCGCCGGCGTTTTCGCGCACCAGCTTCAAATTCCCCTCGCCTGCTGCTTTTTGCACGGCACTGTACAAATTCGAGGCCTGAACCGCCTGGTTGCGCTGATAATAGTTCCAGCCCTGCCAGCCCGCAAGCACAGCCAGCACCAGGGTAAGTGCCGTTACCACCAGACCGCCGTTTTCCTGCCACCACGCCTTCAGCGCAGCCAGCTGTTCTTGTTCTTCCAGATCGTATGCAGCCATGCTCAGTCCTTTAACAATATGAGGATATCCGCTTCGGATAGCCAGGGCCCAAGCCCAGCGATGGCCCCTCCTGCGCGGAACATTCGATTTTCAATCTTCTTCCGAAAACAACCAATTGCTTACCGCGTCGGGAAGCGCAGCCCGTGCCACGCGCACTTGTTCGCGCTCCTCGCGCAGGTGTTTGATGCTCGCTTCGTCCTTGGCCGCCTCGTCCTCGCCCAGGATGACGGCAAGCAGCGCGCCGCTCGCGTCTGCTTTTTTCATCTGCGCCTTGAAGCTGCCGCCGCCGCAGTGTTGCATCACCGACATGCCGAGGTTGCGCAATTCTTCAGCAACGCCGAAGGCCATGCGGTCAGCCGCGCTGCCCTGGTGTACGACATAGACCTCGCAGCGGGCCGCCGGTTCCGGCGCGCGCCCTTCCTGCATCAGCGCCAGCAGCCGCTCCAGCCCCATCGCAAAACCGCAGGCCGGCGTCGGTTTGCCGCCGATTTGTTCGAACAGTCCGTCATAGCGCCCACCGCCGCATACCGTGCCCTGTGCACCAAGGCGATCGGTGACCCATTCGAAAACGGTGAGATTGTAGTAGTCCAGACCGCGCACCAGGCGCGGATTGATGCTGTAGGGTATGCCGACGTCCTTCAATACCTGCTGCACGCCTTCGAAATGCGCCAGCGATGCGGCGCCCAGGTGATTGAGCAAGCTCGGCGCCGCTTCGATCAGCGCCTGCATGGCCGGGTTCTTGCTGTCAAGCACGCGCAAAGGGTTGGTATGCAATCGGCGCCTGGCATCGGTGTCCAGCGCGTCTTCGTGCCCCTGCAAATACTGCACCAGCTCCATGCGATGTTGCGCGCGCTCCTCCGGACTGCCTATGCAATTGAGCTGCAGCTTGATGTCGTCGAGCCCGAGATCGTCCCACAGCCGCGCACACATCAGCAGCAATTCTGCATCCACGTCCGGACCGGCATAGCCCAGGGCTTCCGCGCCAACCTGGTGAAACTGGCGATAGCGGCCTTTCTGCGGCCGCTCGTGCCGGTACATGGGGCCCAGGTAGTAAAGCCGCTGCGGATTGCCGTAAAGCAAATTGTGCTGGATCGCGGCCCGGACCGTGGATGCGGTGGCTTCCGGCCGCAGCGTCAGCGCTTCGCCGTTCAATTCATCGACAAAGCTGTACATTTCCTTTTCGACGATATCGGTCGCCTCGCCGATCGCGCGGCGAAACAAGGCCGTCGGCTCCAGCAGCGGCGTACGCAGATTGCGATAGCCGTAGCCCTGCAGCCAGGAGCGCAGTATCTCCTCCAGATCCTCCCAAAGAACCGCCTCGTCCGGCAGGATGTCGTTCATCCCGCGAACGGCTTGTATGGTTTGGCTCATGATCGGGTTCGAATTGATTTAGCCCTGGACCGCGGCCTTGACCGGAACGGTCTTCTCGGTCGCGGCCGAGTTGCCGGCACCATAATGGCTGCGCACGTAGTCGTCCACGATGTTCTGGAACTCGAGGGCGATGTTCTCCCCCTTCAGCGTCACCGTCTTCTGCCCGTCGACGAACACCGGCGCCACCGGCCGCTCGCCCGAACCTGGCAGGCTGATGCCGATGTTGGAATGTTTCGATTCCCCCGGGCCGTTCACCACGCAGCCCATCACTGCCACGTGCATGTCTTCCACGCCCGGATATTGCTCGCGCCACAGCGGCATTTGCTTGCGCAGATAGGCCTGGATGCCGGCCGCAAGCTCCTGGAAATAGGTGCTGGTGGTGCGGCCGCAGCCGGGACAGCTGATGACCAGCGGCGCAAACGATCGCAAGCCCATGGTCTGCAGGATTTCCTGCGCCACGACTACTTCGCGCGTACGGTCGCCGCCGGGCTCGGGCGTGAGCGAAATGCGTATGGTGTCGCCTATGCCTTCCTGCAAAAGTACCGACAAGGCAGCGGTCGAGGCGACGATCCCTTTGGAACCCATGCCCGCTTCGGTCAGCCCGAGGTGCAGGGGATAGTCGCAGCGTGCCGCCAGCTTGCGATAGACTGAAATCAGATCCTGCACGCCACTCACCTTGCAGGAAAGCACGATGCTGTTTGCGGGCAGGCCCCATTTCTCCGCCTGCGCGGCGGATTCCAGCGCCGATACCACCAGCGCCTCCCGCATCACCGCGTCGGCCGCCAGCGGCGGATTTTTTTTGCCGTTCTCGTCCATCATGCGCGCGAGCAGCTCCTGGTCCAGGCTTCCCCAATTCACGCCTATGCGCACCGGCTTGCCGTACCTGCAGGCCAGTTCAATCATGGTGGCGAACTGTTCGTCGCGCTTCGAGCCTTTGCCGACGTTGCCCGGGTTGATGCGGTACTTGGACAGGGCCTCGGCACAATCCGGATACTGGCTCAGCAGGCGGTGCCCGTTGAAATGGAAATCCCCCACCAGCGGTACCGCGCAGTCCTTGCGCGCAAGCTCGTCGCGGATACGCGCGACCTGCGCCGCCGCCTCCGCGGTATTGACGGTGATGCGCACCAGTTCGGAACCCGCGTGCGCCAAAGCCAGGACCTGTTCGACCGTTGCGCGCGCGTCCGCCGTATCGGTATTGGTCATGGATTGCACCACGATGGGCGCCCCGCCGCCCAGGGCGACTTCCGCTATGCGCACTGTGCGCCTTGTCCTGCGTGTCCTGACTGACATAGGCTTACTCGAGCGTCAGGCGCGCGACGTCGACTTTGAAATGAGGCCGCAAATCCACGGCCTCGCCTTCGTATTTCAGCCGCACATTGGCAGCATTGCCTATCACCACTTCGAATGGCGGCACGCCTTCGATCACCTGCCTGGTGCCGGGCTGGTTGAGTTGCGACAGCAGGATCTTGCCGTTCGCCTGCCTGATTTCTACCCAGGATAGCTGGTCGAAGTTGAGCTCTATGCGATTTTTTCCGCCACTGGCGGCTTTGTCGGCGCCAGCCGGCGCGGCGGCTAGGGCCGGTTTCACTGGACTGCGCGTCGCGGCGTCCGCCGCCGGCGCAGTTGCGCTCGCAGCCGCCGGCGCGGACGCGGGGGCAACGGGCGCCGTAGCGGACGTCAGGGCCGGCATTGGCGCAGGTGCAGGTGCCGGTGCCGGTGCCGCTGCAGGCGGGGCCGGATTCACTTCGCCCTGCGCGGCTCTGGGCATGATGGTCACCACTTCGCCGGTGTCCAGAGGATGCGCCCACCATTCGTAGGCCACGACAGCCACCGCGACCAGCGCGGCGGCAGACAGCAAGACGTAGACCCGATTCGACTTCCCGCCACTCTCTACAAAGGGTTCCTGCCCGCCGGTACGCAGATCCACCGAAACTGGCGAGGGAATGTCGCGCCGCCCCAGATCAACCAGCAGCGGCTCCGCATTGATCTGCAGCAACTTGGCATAACTGCGGATCATGCCGCGCACGAAAGTCGTGCCCGGTAATTTGGCGTAGTCGCCGGCTTCGATTGCCTCGATCTGTTTCACGCCGTACTTGATCTGCTGCGATACGTCTGCGACGCTGAGTTTGAGTACAGCGCGCGCGCTCGCCAGCACCCGTCCCGGGCTGGTTTGCTCGGCCACAGGTTCCGTGTCGCTCATTCAAACTTGCCTTTGAGCATATCCTGATATTCCGGCGAACCGGCAAAACGCCGCCGCAGCTGGCTGGCGAGGGCATTCTCCGCCGCCTTGTCGCCCAACTTGCGCTCTATGCGCAGCTCCAACCACAAGGATTCGGAGCTGGGTTCTATGCGTTTATTGAAGCGCCGGACCAATTCGCGCGCAACTTCCAGCTGACCGCGCTTGTACTGCAGTGACGCGAGATTGAGCAGGGCGAGCAGATTGTCCGGTTCGCTGCGCAGCGCGCGCTCGAAATACTCGACCGCGTCGCGCCCGCCGTTCCTGTCGATGGAGCACAGCCCCGCGTTGACATAGGAGCGCGCCGGCGTATTGTAAAGGGGGTTCTTCAAGGCCGCGAGGAAATAGCTGATGGACTGCTCTTCGCGTCCGGTGCGGCACAGGAACCAGCCGTAGTTGTTGTTGATGTCCGGATCGTTCGGCGCCAAAGCGAGCGCGCGCTCGAAATGCCGCTGCGCCACCGCGTTCTCGCGCAGGTCCATATGCACCAGGCCGAGCACGCTGTAAGCCGGGGCGTAGTTCGGGTCAGCCCGAATCGCGATGCGCAATTCTTCCAGCGCGACGCCCATATTGCCGCGTTCGAAATACGCGGAAGCGAGTTCGGTATGAATTTTCGCGCGGTTGCGCGGATCGCCGACCTCTCCTATGAGCGTGCCGGTCTCCACCGTATCCGCCTGCGTCCCGGAAGTCGGCGGAGTCTGCGCGCAGCCGACCAGCGCCGCGCAGGCGATGAGCGCCGCGACCAGAGAATTCAAATTCAGCATGTTTGTATCTCCACTGCGGGGCGCGTGCGCCGCGTCTTGTCGTCCACGCGGCCAGCGAGTTGCCCGCAGGCGGCGTCGATATCGTCCCCGCGCGTCCTGCGTGTCGTCACCACCAGCCCGGCAGAAATCAAGGTTTCGGCGAAGCGGCGGATGGTTTCGCCCGGGGAGCGCTTGAAGCCGGACTTCGGGAACGGATTGAATGGAATCAGGTTGAATTTGCAGGGAAGGTCGCGCACCAGTGCAAGCAATTGTCGCGCATGCTCCGCGCTGTCGTTGACGCCATCGAGCATGACGTACTCAAAGGTAATGAAATCACGCGGCGCCTTGTCCAGATAGCGCGTGCACGCGGCAAGCAACTCGGCAAGCGGATACTTCCTGTTGATCGGCACCAGAACGTCGCGCAGCGCGTCGTTCGGCGCATGCAGCGATACGGCAAGCGCTACCGGACAGGCATCACGCAAGCGGTCCATCGCGGGAACGATGCCGGAAGTGGACACGGTCACCCTCCGGCGCGACAGTCCGTAGGCGTGATCGTCCAGCATCAGACGCAGGGCTGCCACCACGTTGTCGAAATTCGCCAGCGGCTCGCCCATGCCCATCATGACCACGTTGCTCACGATGCGTTCCCCCTTGGGGGTAGCACCCAGAGCTTTGTTCGCAATCCACAGCTGACCGATGATCTCGGCCGTGCTCAGATTGCGATTGAAGCCCTGCTTGCCGGTAGAGCAGAATTTGCAGTCCAGGGCGCAGCCGGCCTGCGAGGACACGCACAGCGTGCCGCGGTTGGGTTCAGGAATGAACACGCTTTCGACTGCGTTGCCATTGCCTACGTCTATCAGCCATTTACGCGTACCGTCGGCGGCCGTGGCGTCGGAAGTGACCGCTGGAACCTCGATCGAGGCGCAGGTCGCGAGTTTTTCCCGCAGCGATTTGGCAAGATCGCTCATTTTCGAAAAATCCGCCTCCCCATACTGATGCATCCAGCGCAGCAGTTGCTTGGCGCGAAACGGCTTCTCGCCGATTCCGGCGAAGAACGCGGTCAGCTGCGCTGCATCATGATTGAGGAGGTTGGTATTCACGCTTACTGCAGATTTAGCGCGAGTAGATATTGAGAGCGGGGAAAAAGTAGGCGATTTCCACGCTGGCGGTTTCCACTGCATCCGAGCCGTGCACTGCGTTCGCGTCGATGCTGTCGGCGAAATCGGCACGTATGGTTCCTTTGTCCGCTTTTTTCGGATCGGTCGCGCCCATCAGTTCCCGGTTTTTGGCGATCGCGCCCTCGCCTTCGAGCACTTGCACCATGACCGGGCCGGAGATCATGAACTTGACCAAGTCCTCGAAAAAAGGCCGCCCCTTGTGCACCGCATAAAAGCCCTCGGCCTCGGCGCGCGACAAGTGCAGCATGCGTGCAGCTATGAGCTTCAAGCCATTGGTTTCAAAGCGGGAATAAATCTTGCCAACTATGTTCTTGGCCACCGCGTCGGGCTTGATAATAGACAGAGTGCGTTCCAAAGCCATGCAGATCTCCAAAAGTTTTCGTCAGAAAAAGCTTAACGTCATATTTTATCAGGGATTTTGCTTTATGTCGCCTGCGCGTCCCCGATTTGTCGCGAGTTCATGATCTGTCCGGTTTTGTAGCACGACATCTGTCCGGTTGT
>CAKKSJ010000438.1 GCA_919902965.1 Burkholderiales bacterium | reverse complement strand
CGCGCCAACCGTGTTTTTGGTACGGATGAAAAGCGCATCCGTACCAAAAACACGGTTATTGATAAAAGCAGTTGCGATTCGGGGGTTGGTTTAGCCGGAGATCGCCGATTGTGTGCGGATATGTTTTTCATCCACGCGCAATCGGCGATCCGCGCGGACGGGGCGCCGTCCGCGCAAGTTCAAACGCCACAGATAGGCAGTAACGGAATCGCGATCTGAATCAGCGCGGGTATAGATAGACGAAACACGAGGGCGAACGGGATTGGGAATGGAATTGAAACTTCTGCCGGATTTGTCCAAAGCGCGCCTGCTGGTGGTCGGCGATGTGATGCTCGATCGCTACTGGTTCGGCGAGGTGAACCGCATATCGCCCGAGGCGCCGGTGCCCGTGGTCAAGGTGGCGCGCGTCGAGGAGCGTCCGGGCGGCGCAGCGAACGTGGCGCGCAATGCGACCGCCCTGGGTGCGCAGGTGACGCTGCTGTCGGTAGTCGGCGACGACGAGGCCGGCGCGCGCCTGCGCGAGCTGGTCGAGGCCGAGCGGGTAGTCACCTGTCTGCACAAGGATCCGGGCATTCCCACCACGGTCAAGCTGCGCGTGATCGGCAGGCAGCAGCAGCTATTGCGCATCGATTTCGAGACCCAACCCAGCCACGAGGCGCTGGCGGACACGCTGGCCGATTTCGAATCACTGCTTGCCGGTTGCAATGTGCTGGTGCTGTCCGACTACGGCAAGGGCGGACTCACCCATATCGCGAAAATGATCGAACTCGCGCGCGCTGCCGGCAAGATCATCCTGGTCGATCCCAAAGGCGACGATTATTCGCTTTACCATGGCGCGACTGTGGTTACGCCCAATCGCGCCGAAATGCGCGAAGTGGTGGGGCGCTGGAAAAGCGAGCAGGATCTTACCGAGCGCGCGCAAGCGCTGCGGCGCGAACTGGGCGCCGAGGCACTGCTGTTGACGCGCAGCGAGGAGGGCATGAGCCTGTACCAGGAGAACAAAGTGCTGCACGAAGCGGCGAAAGCACGCGAGGTGTTCGATGTGAGTGGCGCCGGCGATACCGTCATTGCAGCGCTTGCCGCCATGCTCGGCAGCGGTGCGGCGCTGCCGCACGCGGTGCACGTGGCCAACTGCGCGGCCAGCGTCGTGGTCGGCAAACTCGGCGCGGCTGTCGCCCTGCGCGAAGAGTTGCAGGCGGCGCTGGCGCAAGACTGAAGGGCTGTAAAAGGGGAAAGCATGTACTACGTAGTTACCGGCGCGGCCGGATTTATCGGATCAAACCTGGTCAAGGCGCTGAACGAGCGCGGCGAAACCGACATCATCGCGGTGGACAATCTCACGCGCGCCGACAAGTTCAAGAACCTGGCCGGCTGCGAGATCGCCGATTTCATCGACAAACGCGACTTCGTGGTCCAGCTTACGTCGGGGGAATTCGAAGGCACGCTCGAGGCAGTGCTGCATCAGGGCGCCTGTTCCGACACCATGGAAACCGACGGGCGCTACATGATGGAGAACAACTATCGCTACTCGGTGGCACTGCTCGATTACTGCCAGGAGGAGGAAGTGCCGCTGTTGTACGCCTCCTCCGCCTCGGTCTACGGCTCGGGCGGCGTGTTTCGCGAGTCGCGCGAATGCGAGGCGCCGCTGAACGTCTACGCCTATTCGAAATTCCTGTTCGATCAGGTGGTGCGCCGGCGCCTGCCTAACGCTGGAAGCCAGATCGCTGGCTTTCGCTATTTCAATGTCTACGGCCAGAACGAGGCTCACAAGGGGCGCATGGCTTCGGTCGCGTTCCATTTTTTCAATCAATTCCGCAGCGAAAAGCGCGTCAGACTGTTCCAGGGCAGCGACGGCTACGCCGACGGCGGACAGCAGCGCGACTTCATCTCTGTCGAGGATGTGATCGAGGCGAACATGCATTTTCTGGAGCGGCCGGCTTTGTCCGGAATATTCAACCTGGGCACCGGCCGCGCGCAAAGCTTCAACGACGTCGCCGTGGCCAGCATCAACGCCTGTCTCGACGCCGACGGCCAGGCCGCGCTTACGCTGGAGGAAATGCGCACGAGGGGCATGATCGAATACATTGCCTTTCCCGATGCGCTCAGGGGCAAGTATCAGAGCTTTACGCAAGCCGACATCGCCGCATTGCGCCGTGCCGGCTATGCGCAGCCTTTCCTGACGGTGGAGGAGGGGGTGGCGCGCTACTGCGCGCAACTCCTGAAAATATGAGCACCAGTCCAAGCGCATTCCCCAGCGTCGAAGACAGTGTCGGCAATACGCCCCTGGTGCGCCTGAAGCGCATTCCCGGCGCCGCCAACGAACGCAATGCCAATCTCATTCTCGCCAAGCTCGAGGGCAATAACCCGGCGGGCTCGGTCAAGGACCGGCCGGCGCTGTCGATGGTGGTGCGCGCCGAGCAGCGCGGCACGATCAAGCCAGGCGACACGCTGATCGAGGCGACCAGCGGCAACACCGGCATTGCGCTCGCCATGGCCGCGGCGATGCGCGGTTACCGCATGGTGCTCATCATGCCCGAGCACCTGTCAGTGGAGCGGCGCCAGAGCATGCGCGCCTTCGGCGCCGAACTCATACTTACGCCGCAGGCAGGCGGCATGGAAGGCGCGCGCGATCTCGCCGAGAAAATGCGCAACCAGGGCGATGGCGTGATCCTCGATCAGTTCGCCAATCCGGACAATCCGCTCGCCCACTATGAAACCACCGGGCCGGAAATCTGGCGCGACACCGCCGGCAGGGTCAGCCACTTCATCTCCAGTATGGGCACCACCGGCACCATCATGGGGGTGTCGCGTTATCTCAAGGAACAGAGCCCGCTGATACAGATCGTGGGCTGCCAGCCGACCGAGGGCTCGCAGATTCCCGGTATCCGCAAATGGCCCGAAGCCTACCTGCCGCGCATCTACGAGGCCGAGCGCGTGGACCGGGTCGAGGAAGTGAGCCAGTCCGACGCAGAGGAGATGACGCGGCGCATGGCGCGCGAAGAGGGAATATTCGCCGGTATTTCCTCAGGGGGCGCCATGGTCGTGGCCTTGCGTGTCGCGGCGGAGGTAAGAAATGCAGTCATCGTTTCCATCGTCTGCGACCGCGGCGACCGCTATCTTTCGACCGGCGTGTTTCCGGACTGAGGGGCCATGACAGCTGTCCTCGCCTTCGACATCGAAACCGCGCCCGACTGCGACGGTTTGCGGCGGCTGTACGAACTCGATCCAGCGCTCTCCGACAAGGATGTGGCGGAGATCGCATTTCAGCGCCGGCGCACCGCCGCGAATCACGATTTCCTGCAATTGCACCAGCAGCGTGTCATTGCGATCGCCTGCGCGCTGCGCGAAGGCGAAGACTTGCGCGTCTGGTCGCTGGGAACGCCTGAGGACAGCGAAGCCGAACTGATCCGGCGCTTTTTCGACGGCATCGAGAAATACACGCCGCAACTCGTCTCCTGGAATGGCGGCGGGTTTGATTTGCCGGTGCTGCATTACCGCAGTCTGGTGCACGGCATTTCGGCGCCGCGCTACTGGGACCAGGGCGAAGCGCATTTGTACAACGACAGTCGCGACTTCAAATGGAACAACTACATCAGCCGCTATCACGCACGCCACCTCGATCTGATGGACCTGCTGGCGCTGTACCAGCCGCGCAACAACGTGCCGCTGGACGAGATGGCCAAGCTGATCGGTTTCCCGGGCAAGCTCGGTATGGATGGCTCGCAGGTCTGGGGCGCCTACCTCGACGGAAAACTGCGCGAGATCCGCAACTACTGCGAAACCGACGCGGCCAACACTTACCTGTTGTATCTGCGCTTTCAGCTGCTGCGCGGCGCGTTCGATGCGGCGCAGTACGCGCGCGAAGTCGAACTCGTGCGTGCGACCCTGGGAAAATCGGCCGAGACGCATTGGCGCGAATTCCTCGCCGCCTGGCACTGAGCCATGCCTGTAGTCATTGAATCGCTGGATCGCGAGGGGCGCGGCATCGCGCGCGTCGAAGGCAAGGCGATTTTCATCGAGGGCGGCCTGCCGGGGGAAACCGTTTCCTATGCCTCCTACCGGCGCAAGCCCAGCTACGAGCAGGCGGTCGCCACTGCGATTCATGAGACCAGCGCGGAACGGGAGCTGCCGCGCTGCCCGCACTTCGGCGTGTGTGGCGGCTGCAGCATGCAGCACCTGGAGGCGCGCGCGCAGGTCGCGGCGAAGCAGCGCGTGCTCGAGGACAGCCTCTGGCATATCGGCAAACTGCGGCCGGAGACGATGCTGCGCGCGATCTACGGTTTGGCCTGGGGCTACCGCCAGCGCGCGCGGCTGTCGGTGCGCCTGGTAGCGAAGAAGGGCGGCGTTCTGGTTGGCTTTCACGAACGCAAAAGCAGCTTCATCGCCGACATGACGAGTTGCGAGGTCCTGCCACGGACGGTTTCCAACCTGCTCCCGCCCTTGCGCCGCCTGATCGCCGGCTTGTCCAATCCTGCGCGGCTGCCGCAGATCGAACTCGCGGTGGGCGAAGCGGTCACCGTACTGGTGCTGCGCATACTCGATCCCCTGAGCGCGGCGGACGAAGAGGCGCTGCGAAACTTCGCATCCCGGCACGGCATACAGTTCTGGCTGCAACGCGCCGGCCCGGATACGGCCGTGGCGTTCTTCCCGGAAGACGCCCCGCCCCTGTACTACTGCCTGCCCGAGTTCGGCGTGCAGATCCGCTTTCGGCCCACCGATTTCACCCAGGTGAATCATGCCGTCAACCGTATCCTGGTGCGGCATGCGATGGCTTTGCTCGATCCGCGGCCGGGAGAGCGTATCGCCGACCTGTTCTGCGGCATGGGTAACTTCAGTCTGCCGATCGCAAGCCGCGGCGCCGAGGTGCTGGGTGTGGAAGGCAATGCGGAACTGGTGCGGCGCGCCGAAGCCAACGCGCGCGAAAACGGCCTTGCCGCGCGCGCGCGCTTTCAGACTGCCAATCTATTCGAGGCGGCGAACTGCGCGGCTTTCGGCAGTGACGACGGCGGCGGTTTCGACAAACTGCTGATCGACCCGCCGCGCGACGGCGCGATGGAAGTGGTGAAAGCCCTGGGCAGGGGCGGTCCGCGGCGCATCGTCTACGTATCCTGCGATCCGGCGACGCTGGCGCGTGACGCGCAAGTGCTGGTGCAGGTCAAGGGCTATCGGCTGGTCGCCGCCGGCGTGATCAACATGTTCCCGCATACCTCGCATGTCGAGTCGATTGCGCTGTTCGAAAAGTAGGCGGCAAACCGGAACCGGGGAGATCAAATAAATAAGGGCGGCCGCAGCCGCCCTTCTTGCCGTACCGGTGTCCGCTTAGTCGTTGCGGCCGCCCAGGCCCAGCAATTGCAGCAGGGCGGAGAACAGGTTGTATATCGAGATGTACAAGGTCAGCGTGGCCGAGATGTAATTGGTCTCGCCGCCCTGCACGATGCGGTTCACCTGCCACATGATCATGAGCGAGGAGAACAGCACGAACGCGCCCAGTATCACCATGTAGAACACCGGGCTCTGCACGAACATGCTGGCAACGACGCCCAACATGAGGACTATCGCGCCCACGGTGAGGAAGTTGGTCAGGCCGCTGAAATCGCGCTTGGTGCTGGAGGCGATGCCGGCCATGACGAAAAACACCGCGGCCGTGCCGCCCGCAGCCATCATCACCAGTTCAGTTCCGTTGGCGAAGCCGAGCGTCCGATGCAGCAGCGGTCCGAGCAGCAGCCCCAGGAACAGGGTAAAGCCCAGCAACAGCGCCACGCCCAGCGAGCTGTCCTTGTTGCGCTCGATGGCGTATATCCAGCCGTAGAACACCGCCAAGATGACGATGAAAGACACCATCGGGCTGGTGCGCATGAAGCTGAGATCGAGATTGGTGCCGATGGCGGCGCCTATCGCCGTCGGAATCAGGGTAAGCGCCAACAGCATATAAGTATTGCGCAGCACTTTGTTTTGCTGCACGGCAAAGTCCTGGGACGCGCCAGGGGCGCCGCTTCGGATGGTTCTCAGTTCAGGCTGCATCGTGTTCCTCCACTAGGTTTCGTTACGCCCGTTAGACTAGGTCAAATTCGAATAAGTTTCAAGCTCGGCATTATAAAGGACGGCTGGCCTAAATATCTATTCTGAAAAGTTATTTTGGGGCGGAAGTCGAAAATTCAAGCCCGGCGGACGCCTGATCCCGCCGTTTCGCCCTACTTGCAGCGCCGGCGCGATGCGAGCAACATAGCCGCTACACCACGCGTACAGCGAGGACGGTCGCCGCTGGGAACACTTGGGGGGCGCAGTGCAATGACCAGCGGCACAAACTTTCAAGGGAAATTGCGACGCGGATGCGGCGCCTGCCGGTATCCGCGTGCCGCCTCGCCCCCCGCCGCCGGCCGCCGGCTAATTGCAGCAGGTGCACTTCTGCTTGCCCTGGGGTTGCAGAGTTCCGACCCGCGGGCAGAACTTGCGTTTCGCAGCGCGGAGCGGATCAACGGACAGCAGCACTGGTCGACCCCGAGACGATACGACATACCGGCCGATACCGCTTATCCGCGGACGCTGGCGGACGGTACCCAGATCGTATCGGAGGAGGTGCAGGTGTATCTCCGCGGCAACATTACGCTGCGGGACGTCTACGCCGCCAAGGTGATGGAAAGCCTGATCAAGCGCGGCAGACAAAAACTGGCCGGCAACGCCGTGTCGCTTTCCGGCGACGGCGGCGACGTCGACGCAGCCATGGAGGTGGGACGCTTGCTGCGCAGGCTCGGCGTGTCCACTTATGTCGCGCGCGAAGACCAGTGCCTGAGTTCCTGCGTCTTCGCGTTTATGGGGGGAGACCAAAGGACGGTCGCGGGCCGAATCGGGATACACCGGCCTTATTTTTCTTCGACGCGCGATGTCACAAATCGTCGCGCCTACTATCGCCAACTGCAGAAGAGGCTGCAGCAGTATGTGGAAGAACTGGATTTCCCGGTCTCATTGTATGAGGCCTTGATGGCAGTGCCTCCGGAATCGATACGCATACTGAGCGCCGCAGACCTCAGAAAGTACTATTTGCACGGGATGAGTCCTTCCGCCGAAGAGGAAGCCGATGCGCTGGCGGCAAGAAACCTGGGCATATCCGTGCTGGAATATTTGCAGCAGAAAGCGCAGGCGCAGCCCTGCGCCGGCGTGTTTGGCGGTGACGGCGCGTGCGCGGAAGCGGTACGAAGCGGCGCTTCGGCAAGCGTCCCGGACCGAGCGCAGCTGCACCCGCCGCCCGCACCGGACGGCGTCGCGCGCAAGGAGCCGGCCGGTACCGGGGGCCCGGGTCCATCACTGGGCGCAAGCGGTCCGCGCTAGATTTCCGGCTTGATCGACCGCCGCCATGCGGCGCGGCGGTGCTCCGTGTCCCTACTCGATTCCTGGGCAGGTTTGTGTCCGATGCTAAAATGCTGGCCTGGCTAGAGGTGAGCAAAACGGAAGCTTGGCCGAGCGGTTGAAGGCACCGGTCTTGAAAACCGGCAGGGGCGCAAGCTCCTCGCGAGTTCGAATCTCGCAGCTTCCGCCAAGTTCGCATCCAACTGAAGCCGGAGTTCCCTAAATATATGTGAGTGCCGACAAGCTGGTCGGGGATTTTTGGCAGGCTCATTTCAAGGCATTGGAAGAATTGGGAGAATCACTATGAGCATAGTCAAAGCCATGCGTGTCGGCATCATGCCCTTGGAACGCGTGCGCGATTACACCTTGGCCATCGCCAAAGGCACCTACAAGCGCAAACCGATCGAACCCAGGATCTGGTTTACGTCGATCAAGTCTTTTGCAGCCGTGTTGTCCGACGAGAACCGCGAATTGTTGCGGATCATCTACGACAAGCAGCCCGAATCCATTGCGGATCTGGAACAGATGACCGGGCGCAAGGCGAGTAATTTGTCGCGTACCTTGCGCACCATGGCGAA
>CAKKSJ010000437.1 GCA_919902965.1 Burkholderiales bacterium | reverse complement strand
AAACTTCAATTCATGTCTCTTCCCGCAGATGATCAGCTCGAGACGGTGTTTGGCGCTGATGGCGCCTTGAGCCGCGCCATAACCGGCTATCGCCTGCGCGCGCAGCAAGTCGAGATGGCGCAGGCCATCGCCCAGGCCATGCGCGACAACAGCCTGCTCGTGGCCGAAGCCGGCACCGGTACGGGCAAGACCTACGCCTACCTGGTGCCGGCCCTGCTCTCGGGCGGCAAGGTGATTATTTCGACGGGCACCAAGAACCTGCAGGATCAGCTTTACAACCGCGATCTGCCCACGGTGCGCGACGCGCTGCAGGTTCCGGTCAGCACTGCGCTGCTCAAGGGCCGCGCCAATTACGTCTGCCATCACCATCTTGAGGGGGCGCTCGCCGAAGGGCGCTTTGCCAGCCGCGAGGAAGTGGCGCAATTGCACAAGATCGCGCGATTTGCAAAGCTAAGCAAAAGCGGCGACCGGGCCGAGCTTGCCGACGTGCCCGAAAATGCAGCGGTCTGGCAGTCGGCGACCTCGACGCGTGAGAACTGCCTGGGCCAGGACTGCAAACAGTACGCGGAGTGCTTTGTCATGGCGGCGCGGCGCGAAGCGCTCAGCGCAGATATCGTCGTGGTCAATCATCATCTGTTTTTCGCCGACGTCATGCTCAGGGACGAGGGTGTGGCCGAACTGCTTCCGGCCTGCAACGCGGTCATTTTCGATGAGGCGCATCAGCTGCCGGAAACGGCGACGCTGTTTTTCGGCGAGAGCCTGAGCTCGGGCCAGCTGCTCGATCTGTGCCGCGACACTCTGGTCGAAGCCATAGCTAGCGCCGGCGACGCGCCGGCCCTGCGCCCGGCCGTGGCGGCGGTGGAAAAAGCGAGCCGGGATGCGCGGCTCGGCTTGCCGCTGGACGCCGCGCGCCTTGCCTACGCAGCCGCGACCGCCAAGCTCGAATTCAAGCAGGCGCTCGCCGTCCTGGACGCGGACCTGAAGAAACTCGCCAAGCTGCTGGAGGCGCAGGCGCAGCGCGGCGAAGGCCTGGAGAATTGCTGGCGGCGCGCGCTCGACATGCAGTCCCGCCTCGAACGCTGGGTGGCCGAGGAGTCCGGGGGCATGGTGCGTTGGGCCGAGACCTTCAGCGCGAGCTTTCAGCTGAACGCGGCGCCGCTGGATATCGCAGACATTTTCCGCAAGCAGCTGCAAGGCCATCCGCGCGCCTGGATATTCACCTCGGCGACGCTGGCGGTGAACCGCGATTTCGCCCATTACACCGGCGAGATGGGGCTGGACGAGGCGCGCACCGCCTGCTGGGACAGCCCATTCAACTACCCGGAGCAGGCGCTGCTTTATGTACCGGAGGGCCTGCCCGCACCCAACGATGGCGTTCACACAGTAGCGGTGGTGGAGGCGGCCTGGCCGGTCATCCGTGCCAGCGGCGGCCGTGCCTTTCTGCTGTTCACGACGCTGCGCGCGATGCGCCGGGCGCACGAGCTTTTGCAGCAGCGCTTCGAGGCCGAGGGCGTGGATTTTCCACTGCTGCTGCAGGGAGAGGGCAGCCGCAGCGAGCTGCTCGAACGTTTTCGCCGGCTGGGCAATGCGGTGCTCGTCGCAAGCCAGAGTTTCTGGGAAGGCGTGGACGTGCGCGGCGCCGCCCTGTCGCTGGTCGTGATAGACAAGCTGCCGTTCGCGCCGCCTGATGATCCGGTGCTCGCGGCGCGCATCGAATATCTAGACAAGCAGGGCAAGAACGCTTTCATGGAATACCAGCTGCCGCGCGCGGCCATCAGCCTGAAGCAGGGCGCGGGGCGCCTGATCCGCGACGAGACCGATCGCGGCGTGCTCATGATCTGCGACCCGCGGCTGATCAGCAAACCCTATGGGCGGCGCATCTGGCAAAGCCTGCCGGCGATGCGCCGCACGCGCATACTCGAAGAGGTCACGGATTTTTTCACCGCCGCTCCGGTAGAATAGCGAGGGTGAAATGATATGAAAATTCTCGTAACAGGCGCCGCCGGTTTTATCGGATCGACACTGTCGCTGCGGCTGCTGCAGCGCGGTGACCGGGTCGTTGGACTGGACAACCTCAACGATTACTACGACGTCAGTCTGAAAGAGGCGCGGCTGGCGCGCCTGCAAGCGCATTCCGGATTTGCATTCGAAAAGCGCGACATCGCCGATCGCGAAGCGATGTCCAGCTTGTTTGCAAGGCAGCGCTTCGACGCCGTGATGCATCTCGCCGCGCAAGCCGGCGTGCGCTATTCGATCGAAAACCCAGGCGCCTATGTCGATACCAACCTGGTCGGTTTCGGCAATGTCATCGAAGGCGCGCGCCGCGCCGAAGTCGGGCACTTCGTGTACGCCTCCTCGAGCTCGGTCTATGGCGCAAACGCCAAGCTGCCTTTCGCCGAGGACGACAATATCGATCACCCGGTGTCGCTCTATGCCGCGACCAAAAAGGCAAACGAGCTGATGGCGCATAGCTACGCCCATCTCTATCGCCTGCCCTGTACCGGTCTGCGCTTTTTCACGGTCTACGGTCCCTGGGGGCGCCCGGACATGGCGCTGTTCAAATTCACCCGCGGCATCCTCGCCGGCGAATCGATACCCGTGTTCAATCGCGGCGAAATGGTGCGCGATTTCACCTATGTGGACGATATCGTCGAAGGCGTACTCAGGGTAATAGACCGGCCGGCGCAAGCGGACCCGGACTGGTTGGCGCTCGCGCCCAGGCCGTCGAGCAGCAATGCGCCCTATCGCATTTACAACATCGGCAACAGCCGGCCGGTAAAGCTCATGCGCTATATCGAGGTGCTGGAGCAGTGCCTGGGGACAAAGGCGAAGCTGGATCTGCTGCCGCTGCAGGCCGGCGACGTGCCCGAGACCGTCGCCGATGTGTCGCGTCTCGATGCGGCCGTAGGATTCAAGCCCGGTACCGAGGTCGAAGCAGGCATAGCGCGCTTCGTCGACTGGTATCGTTCGTATTACCGGGTTTGATAGTTGGCATGCCAGTCAGCTGAACCTGAAATCTCAAAAATAGAGGAAACCATGAAAATACTCATCACCGGCGGCGGCGGATTCCTGGGCTATCGTCTGGCACTCGCCTTGCTCAAGCGCGGCACTCTGGCCGATGCGGACGGCAAACAGGCGGCCATCTCGCAGATCGTGTTGATCGACACCGGGTTTCCGGCGCAGACCGACCCACGCCTGAAATGCGTCAAAGGCGATTTCACCGACGCGGCGCTGCTCGCCGAGACCATGGGCAAGGACACCGGCTCGGTGTTCCATATGGCGGCAGTAGTGAGCGGCGGTGCGGAAGCCGACTTTGACCTCGGCATCAAAGTGAATCTGGACGGCACACGCAATCTGCTCGAGTTGTGCCGCAAGCAGGCGCGGCCGCCGCGCTATGTCTTTACCAGCTCGGTGGCCGCGTTCGGTGGCGATTTGCCGCCGGTGCTGGACGATTCGACCACGCCCAACCCGCAGACTTCCTATGGCGCGCACAAAGTCTGCGGCGAGTATCTCGCCACTGATTTCAGCCGCAAGGGCTACATTGACGGGCGTTCCCTGCGCCTGCCGACCATAGTGGTGCGCGCGGGCAAGCCCAACCTGGCGGCTTCATCGTTTGCGAGCGGCATTATCCGCGAGCCGCTGAACGGCGAGATATCATCCTGCCCAGTGGGCTCCGAAACCGGCGTGTGGCTGCTTTCGCCCGGCAAAGTGGTCGACGCCTTCATCCATGCGCACGAGCTGCCGTCGGCGGCCTGGGGCGTCAATCGCGTGGTAAACCTGCCTGGCATTACAGCGTCGGTGGCGCAGATGGTCGAGGCGCTGCGCAAGATTGCGGGTGACAAGGTGGCAGCGCGCGTGGAGTGGAAGCCGGATGCGCGCATCCAGGCCATCGTCAAGACCTGGCCCGCCCGTTTCACTACCGAGCGCGCACTGAAGCTCGGCTTTGCCGCGGACAAGGATGTCGAGTCGGTGATCCGCGATTACATACGCGACGAGGGGATCAGGCTATAGAGTTGCGATGTTGCGCGGACGAGAAACCGTCCGCGCGGATCGCCGATTGCGCACGGATGATGAACCCATCCGTGCGCAACCGGCGATCTTGGATAAAAGCACGACACTGTGTCTGGTGTTAACCGTAACCGTGTTTTCTGTACGGATGTGCTTTTCATCCGTACGGAAAACACGGTTGGCGCGCGGGAGCGCGCAATGGTCGTTCTTGGCATGCGACAGCATTTAAGATGCTGCATACGGAAAACCATCGAATCTACCAGGCATTCCCCCAAAGCTTCCACCACGGATCTTTCTGGCCCACGGCGCCCTTGAAATAAGGGCTGTCGGGGAAGTTCTTGTGCATCACCCGATCGGCGTCGTCGCGCAGTACATTCATGCCCAGTGCGTCGTAGGCTTTCACCATGACGAACAATGCTTCCTCGATTGCCGGGGCCTCGGGGTAGTTCAGCAGCGCGTACTGCGCGCGGTTCGCTGCTGCAATGTAGGCGCCGCGTTTCATGTAATAGCGCGCCACGTGGACTTCGTTTGAGGCGAGCGCATTCACCAGATAGCGCATGCGCTCGATCGCGTCCGGCGTGTACTTGCTGTCCGGAAAACGGGTGACCAGTTCCTTGAACGATTCGAATGACTCGCGCGCGGCCTTGGGGTCGCGCTCGGTCAAGTCCTGGTTGCTGAGTCTGCCCAACAAGCCGCGGTCCTCGTTGAAATTGACCAGGCCCTTCAAATAGAACACGTAATCGACATTGGGGTGGTTCGGGTGCAGCTTGATGAATCGATCCGCGGCGGCGATGGATGAAGCCTGGTCGGCGTCTTTGAAGTAGGCATAGGCCAGCTCGATCTGCGCCTGCTGTGCATAGCGGCCATAGGGATAGCGCGCTTCGATCTTTTCCAGGTACTTGATCGCGGTCGTATAGTTGCGGTCCGACATCGCGTCCTTGGCTTCGGCGTAAAGCTTGTCGGCAGACCAGCCCGCGGTTTCGTCTTTTACCTCTGGCAGCAAGCCGCACGCGCTCAACAGCAGGATCAGGATTACCGCTAAACTACGTTTCATCATGGTGGGCACGGAATTTTTGGAAACGCAAAATTATAACGCACTCGAAGGCACGGAACGGGATGTACCCGCCGATTGCGCCGGATTGCGCTTCGACCAGGCCCTGGCGCGCATGTTTCCCGAGCACTCGCGCAGCCGTCTGGCCGCCTGGGTCAGGCAGGGCCAGGTGAAACTCGATCACGCCGCGGTCGATGCCAAGCGCAAGGTCTGGGGCGGGGAGCGCGTATCGCTGGCGCTGCCGGTCGAGGCCCGGGATGGGGCCGCCGCCGCCGAGGCGATGGCCTTCGAAATCGTGCACGAAGACGCCGCCTTGCTGGTGCTCAACAAGCCAGCCGGGCTGGTGGTGCACCCGGGCAGCGGCAATTGGCAGGGCACGATGCTCAACGGACTATTGCACCACCATCCGCCGCTTGCTGCCATTCCGCGCGCTGGCATTGTCCACCGCCTGGACAAGGACACCAGCGGCCTGTTGGTGGTGGCCAAGACGCTGCCTGCACAGACCGATCTGGTGCGTCAATTGCAGGCACGCACGGTAGCGCGCCAGTACCTCGCGCTGGTGCATGGCGAACTGGCGCGCGATGGACTGGTCGACGCGCCCATAGGCAGGCATCAGACCCAGCGCACGCGCATGGCCGTGACCGAGCACGGCAGGGCGGCGCGCACCCATTTCCGCGTGCTCGAGCGCTTTGCGCGAGCGACGCTGCTCGAGTGCAGCCTGGACACCGGGCGCACGCATCAGATCCGCGTGCACTTGCAATCGATCGGCCATCCGCTGGTGGGCGATCCGGTCTATCGCGCCGGGCGCGGAGCAGCGCCGGGGCCGCTGGCAAGCTTCAAGCGCCAGGCACTGCACGCCTACCGGCTCGGCCTGGTGCATCCGGCGAGCGGAACGGCCATGCAATGGGAGGCGCCGCTGCCCGCGGACCTGCGTGGCTTGTTGCAGGACCTCGTCGCATGAACGAGCACGGCTGGATTGTGCCCGACTGGCCCGCTCCGCCGCAGGTGCGCGCGCTGATCACCACGCGCGCAGGCGGCGCCAGCGGTGGTGTGTATGCCGGCCTCAACCTGGGCCTCAATAGCGGCGACGATATCGATGCTGTCGCGCAAAACCGTGCCAACCTGCGGCAATGGCTCCCGGCCGAACCGCTATGGCTGCGCCAGGTGCATGGGACATCGGTAGTCGATGCCGCAGCCGTGGACGCTACCCCCGAAGCAGACGCAGCTTTCGCGCGCCGGCCGGGGACAGTGTGCGCGGCGCTGACTGCGGACTGCCTGCCGCTGCTGCTGTGCGACGCAGCGGGGACCACGGTGGCCGCGGTGCATGCCGGTTGGCGCGGCCTTTGCGCCGGGGTGATCGAACAGGCCTTGCTGGCCATTGATTTGGCACCGCAGTCTTTGCTCGCCTATCTCGGGCCTGCGATCGGGCCTGCGGCATACGAGGTCGGCGCCGAGGTGCGCGACGCGTTTGTCGCGGCCGATCCCAAAGGCGATGCCGGGTCCGCGTTTGTACCCGGCAAGCCGGGAAAATTCTACGCGGACCTGTACGCGCTCGCGCGCCGCCGCCTCGCGCGCAGCGGCGTGGCGCAGATCTACGGTGGCAGCTATTGCACTTATACTGAGCGCGAGCGCTTTTATTCCTACCGCCGCGACGGCGCTACCGGGCGCATGGCGAGTCTGATCTGGATGGAAACCTGAATATGTCAGTGCTGGCATGGATCATAACGGCGAGTCTGTTGGGCGGCGTGTTGTCGGTCGCTTGCGCGGCCCTGTTTGCGCTCTCCGCGCGCGCGGCCTGGGTGCCGATGCTGGTCAGCTACGCCATCGGCGCACTGCTCGGCGCGGCTTTTCTCGAATTGCTGCCGCACGCATTCGAGGGCGCCACCAGCGTGCGCAATGTCGCCGCCACCATCCTGGCCGGAATTTTCGGATTTTTCGTCCTGGAAAAACTGGTGCTATGGCGTCACTGCCACGTGGAGGACTGCGACGCGCACGACCTGCACGCCGATGCGCACGATCACGGACGCAGCGGACTGCTGATCCTCGTCGGCGACAGTTTTCACAATTTTGTCGACGGCATACTCATCGCCGCCGCGTTCATGGAGAACACCCAGCTTGGCATCGTCACCGCGCTCGCGATTATCGCGCACGAGATTCCGCAGGAAGTGGGCGATTTCCTGATACTGCTGCACTCGGGCTACAGCCGCACGCGCGCCTTCATGCTCAACCTGCTGTCCAGCTTCGCCATGCTCGCCGGCGGGCTGCTCGCCTACTATTCGCTGCAGTCGCTGCAGGAATGGGTGCAGAGCTTCGTCGCCCTCGCCGCCGCGAGCATGATCTATGTCGCCGTCGCAGATTTGATTCCCGGACTGCACAAGCGCCCCGAGCTGCGTGCGACCCTGTCTCAGTCGGTGCTGATCGCGCTCGGCGTCGGCTCCATCTGGCTGGTTGGCTATCTCACGCGCAACTACGCTGCGTGAGAAAAGAATCGCCTGCCGAAACTGCCGGTCGCGGGCGAAAGCTATAATACCGGCCGTTCATACGCTCGGAGCAAGACTTGATTCTAATTACCGGCGGGGCCGGTTTCATCGGCTCCAATTTCGTGTTGCAGTGGCTGACCTCGCAGGACGAGCTTGTCGTCAATCTCGACAAGCTTACCTATGCAGGCAACTTGCGCAATCTTGATAGTTTGCGCGGCGACGCGCGGCACATCTTTGTCCACGGCGATATCGACGACGCGCAACTGGCGGCGCGCTTGCTGCGCGAACACAAACCGCGCGCTTTGCTCAATTTCGCCGCCGAAAGCCATGTGGACCGCTCCATCCTCGGCCCGGCGGAGTTCGTGCGCACCAATATCCACGGCACGTTCAACCTGCTCGAAGCCGCGCGCGCTTACTGGAGCGGGCTGGCGGACGAAGCGAAGCGCACATTTCGCTTTCTGCAGGTTTCCACCGACGAAGTCTACGGATCGCTGGGCGCCAAGGACGCGCCGTTTGGCGAAACCACGGCCTACGCGCCGAACAGCCCCTATGCCGCATCAAAAGCCGCCGCCGACCACATGGTGCGCGCCTACCACCACACCTACAGCTTGCCGACGCTGACCACCAATTGTTCCAACAATTACGGCCCGTACCAGTTTCCGGAAAAACTCATCCCGCTGGTGATTCT
>CAKKSJ010000436.1 GCA_919902965.1 Burkholderiales bacterium | reverse complement strand
GGCGAGCCCGCGGTGGGATAACGGCAGTGGGCAATGCCCACGTTGCCGGGCAGGGCGCGCATGTTGCGCGTATGAAAAACGTCGCGCACCAGGCCGCTGCCCTTGTGCATGTGGAAGGTCTGTCCCTCGGATGTCGCGATACCGGCGGCGTCCTGGCCGCGATGTTGCAGCACCAGCAGCCCGTCGTAGAGCAACTGGTTCACCGGAGTCCTTGCAACTACACCGAGAATCCCGCACATGGTTTCACCTGTAACGGATACGCTGCGCCAAATCTTTCGGTAGCACCGGCTTCGCGGCCAGCACTACAGTTTCAACCGGTCCGGAAAGCGCCGCCTCGCGCCAAAACGGTTCTTTTGGCAGGTTGGTCAATCCGGCAAACATTACCCCGACGAACACAATCACCGCCCCGCGCACCAGCCCGAACAGGGCGCCTACGGCACGGTCGGTAAAACCCAGGCCGGCAGCGTGAAACAAGCGCGCCAGCAGCAGGCCGGTCACTCCGGACAGCAAGAGCACGCCCAGGAAAATCACCAGATAGGCTATGACCGCCCTTAGCATTTGCGACAAACTTGCCGGCAGCCATTGTGCCAGTTCCTGCGCGAACAGGCCGGACAGGATTAGGGCCGCCGCCCACCCCGCCAGCGCCGCTATTTCCCTCACCACACCTCGAAACACCGCCAATAGCACCGACAGGCCGATGATGGCGATTACGGCGTAATCGAACCACGTCATCGGCTCGCGACGGCGCCAGGCTTGAGTCCCATCGCGTCCAATTTTGCGCGCGCTTTCTCGGCGGCTTCCTTGCTGGCAAACGGCCCGGCGCGCACCCGCGTCAGCGCGCCCTTGCTGGTCTTGACCGCTTCAGTATAGGACTTTACACCGGCAGCAGATAGCTTGGTACGCAGCTGCTTTACATTGTTGATATCGGAAAATGCTTCGAGCGGTACGACCCAGGCCTGGTCGTTGAGCGCCGCGCGCGCCCGCGACGCCTCGGTATCACCAGACGTCTTGGGGGCCGCAGGCGCCGCTTTCGAGGCGGGCTCCGCTAGCGTGGGCTTGGGCACAATGGCCGGCGCTGGCTCGGCTTTTTTCTCGGACGGCGGCGCGGCAGGGACTGCAGGCGCCACGATACCTGTAGTGAACCCGCCCGATTCCGGGCTGGGAATTTGCACATTGAGTGGAGGGCCTGCCGGGCCGGGGTCCTTGTCCAGGATCAGCGGCAGTATGATGACGGCAAAGGTCACCAGTGCGATCGCGCCGACCAAACGGCGCCGGGCGCGCCGCTTCAGCTGTAGGGCTTCTTCGCTTTCCGCCATTTACGCCTTTGCGTCCATGCAAGTTAGGGCTTGGCTAGTGAACGGAAACACCTATTCCACCCCGCTCCCCTGCGCTGTCCATGAGTCAGAGGCCATTTCAGGAAACTCGAACCTGCCTTCAAGACCTTTCCAAAATCGCGATCACATCGGCTACGGTGTGAAAGGATCCGAACACGAGGATTCTATCATTTTCTGCGGAACTGCTGCAGGCAGCCGCATAGGCCGCCGCCGGATTTTGGAACTCGCGCACCGCTTCCACACCCGCCTGCCGCAGCGTTTGCGCCAGCTCGGACGCTTGTGCGCCACGCGGCGGCGGCAGGGTGCAGACGAACCAACGGTCTATATGCCAGGCGAGCGATCTCACCACGCCGGCGATATCCTTGTCGCCCAACATGCCGAATACCGCTAAGGTGCGGGGATAAGACCCCATATCCGACAGATTTCTCGCGAGCACCATGGCTGCCTGCGGATTGTGTCCGACATCGAGCACCAGCGTGGGGCACCCCGGCAGTCGCTGAAAGCGCCCGGGCAATTCGACACCGGCCAAGCCCTGGCGCAGATCACGTATAGACACGGGCAGACGATCGCACAGGCTATCCAACGCGGCCAGAGCCGCGCTCGCGTTTTGCAGCTGAATGTCACCAAACAGCGCCGGATACGGCAGTTCTGCCTCCTCGCCCGCGGGTCCCCAGTATGTCCACCAGCCCTGCCCCCTGTCGTAGCCGAATTCCTGCCCGCTGCGCAGCAAGCGCGCGCCGATCGAGTGCGCGTGTGCCAGCACCGAGACAGGCGCACCCGCATCGGCGATCACTGCCGGTTTTCCGGCGCGAAAGATTCCCGCTTTTTCACGGCCGATAGCCTCGAGCGTGGCGCCAAGGTAGTCCATGTGATCCATACCGATACTGGTGACCACGGCACAGTCGGCGTCAAAGGCGTTCACTGCATCCAGGCGGCCGCCCAATCCGACTTCGAGCACCATCACGTCCACCTCGCGGCGCAGGAACAAGTCCACAGCCGCGAGGGTGCCGAACTCGAAATAGGTCAGCGCGACAGCGTCCTCCGCCGCGGTCCTCGCCAATTCCACCCGCGCGAACGCGGCAACGAGCGCCGCATCGTCGGCCTCCCGCCCGCCGATGCGCACACGCTCGTTGTAGCGCAACAAATGCGGCGAGCTATACAGGCCGACGCGATAGCCTGCTGCCTGCAGGATGGATTCGAGCATGGCGCAGGTCGATCCCTTGCCATTGGTGCCGGCGACGGTGATCACGGGCACAGTGGGCGCGAGGTCCATGGCGGCGCGCACGCGCGCGACGCGTTCCAAGCCAAGCGCGACGGTCTGCGGATGCTGCCGCTCGATGTAGGCGAGCCAGCCAGCCAGATCTTTGGGCGTACTCACTTACGAATCAAGTATTGACATGATTGGAATCGCGATGTTGCGCGGACGAGAAACCGTCCGCGCGGATCACCAATTGCGCACGGACGAAAAGCCGTCCGCGCGCAATTGGTGATCTTGGATAAAAACAACCCCAAGCCGTTGTTGTTTTTATCCCATAACCGTGATTTTGGTACGGATGCGCTTTTCATCCGTACCAAAATCACGGCTGGCGCGCGTAGCGCGCAATGCCTGCTACTCGCATGCGACAACACTTAGGATGCCGTACATAGTGTATTCAGCTGTTTTCTGGCGCGATGCGCAACAACAGCGTAATCAGCTGCGCCAGCTGGTCGCGCATCCGGCGCCTGTCGACGATCATGTCGATCGCGCCCTTCTCCAGCAGGAACTCGGCGCGCTGAAATCCTTCGGGCAGTTTTTCGCGCACCGTCTGCTCGATGACGCGCGGACCGGCGAAACCGATAAGCGCCCTGGGCTCGGCGATAATTACGTCGCCGAGCATGGCGAAGCTCGCGGACACGCCGCCCATGGTCGGGTCGGTCAGCACTGAAATGAACGGCAGCTTTTGCGCAGCCAGCTGGGTCAGTACCGCGGTGGTCTTGGCCATCTGCATCAGCGAGAACAGGCCTTCCTGCATGCGCGCGCCGCCG
>CAKKSJ010000435.1 GCA_919902965.1 Burkholderiales bacterium | reverse complement strand
GCCCTTCCGCGAGGACCGCTGGGACCGCCCTCAAGGCGGGGGCGGCATCAGCCGCGTGATCGAAGAAGGCAAGCTGTTCGAGCGCGGCGGAGTGAATTTCTCCCACGTGCAAGGCGAGGGACTGCCGCCCTCCGCGACCGCTTCCCGCCCCGAACTGGCCGGCCGCTCCTGGGAAGCGATGGGCGTATCGCTGGTCCTGCACCCGCGCAATCCCTATTGCCCCACCGTGCATATGAACGTGCGCTTTTTTGTCGCGACCAAAGAGGCTACTGCGCCGGTCTGGTGGTTTGGCGGCGGCATGGATCTCACGCCCTATTACGGCTACGCCGAGGACGCACAGCACTTCCATCAGACCTGCAAGCTTGCGCTGGACCCGTTCGGCGCGGAGTGGCACCCGCAATTCAAGGCATGGTGCGACCGATATTTTTTTCTCAAGCACAGGAACGAGCCGCGCGGTGTCGGCGGCATTTTCTTCGACGACCTGAACCAGCCCGATTTCGACGCCTGCTTCGCGCTAGTGCAAAGTGTCGGCGACCATTTCATCGACGCCTATCAGCCGATCATCCTCAGGCGCAAGGATACTTTCTACGGCGAGCGCGAGCGCGACTTCCAGGCCTACCGCCGCGGACGCTACGTCGAATTCAACCTGGTCTACGACCGCGGCACCCTGTTCGGCCTGCAGTCGGGCGGCCGCACCGAAGCGATCCTGATGTCCCTGCCGCCGGTGGTGAAATGGCGCTATGACTGGAAGCCCGAGCCGGGCAGCGCCGAGGCGAAGCTGTACAGCGAATTTCTCATCGCCAAAGACTGGATCTAGGTGGGATTCTCGAAATCTGGATCGCCCGGAGATCCGCACCAGTATTGGTTTTCCGAGAATCTTCTCACTTGCGTCGGTTATACGGCGACTGATTTGTCGGCTTAAGCGAAATGCGCTCCTCGCTTGCCTTTTGTGCCACAGCATCCGGCGTTCTGCCGATTTTGATCCCTATGACACGTGTCGGCGTATTTTGATTCGCCAGGTGCTGAAGCTGCGAAACGTCATTTGAAGTCCACTGATTTCCGTGTTCTCGATCGGCAAAAAGAGCGCCCCAAATATCATCTTGTCTATCTCACCACTCACCCGCGCGGAACGATCGAGTTCATGGAGATTTCCGAGAATCTTGATCAAGTTCAAAAGCACGTAAGGGCATCGACAAAACAGCATGCACGTATTACAAAGTCTGGAATGGGCGAGCTATTCGGCCCGGAGGCATTCGTGGATGCGGAAGCGGGACACGCAAGCTTGCGCGAGGTGGAGGAGTATTGGCTAAAGTATCTCGCAGATGGCGAACGACGCGTAGGTGAAGAAGCGTTCGCCAATCTGGCGTATTCCTTGACCTGTTCGAGGCCTTACGTGGGTGGGAGCTTCTGCCTCTTGGCTTCGACGAACGCGAGTGTCAATGGCTGCTCGTGTTCGCCTATAT
>CAKKSJ010000434.1 GCA_919902965.1 Burkholderiales bacterium | reverse complement strand
TGTCAAGAGATAGGCGCGGAAACGCGTTGGAGCGCTTCAGACAAGAAAAAGGCCGCAAGCCATATATTTACTTGGCTTTCCGGCCTTCTTCGGACTGTTTAGGACATGTTATTGGTGCCGGGTAAAGGATTCGAACCCTCGACCGTCGCATTACAAATGCGCTGCTCTACCAACTGAGCTAACCCGGCACGCGCGCCACATTATACGCGGGAGATCGCGGACCTTCGTCGACCGCGGGCCGCGTACGCCTTACTTCACCCGCCGCAATGAAGGCTTGCCCGAGGGCCGCGTCGGCGCGGGCGGGGATTCGTCGCCGGCCTCGGCCCCGGCCGGCCGCCCGGTCCCAACTGCATCGGCCGGCGTAACCTCGAACGACAGGCCCTGTCCGTTCTCGCGCGCATACACCGCGGACACGGCGCCGACCGGAATCATTATCTCGCGCCCGGCACCGTTGAAGCGCGCGGAGAACTCGATGAATTCGTTTCCGATCCTGAAGCGCTCTACCGCGACGGGGCCGATGTTGAGCACGATCTGCCCGTCCTTGACATACTCCATCGGCACGCGCGTGAGCGCATCCACCGTTACCGTAAGATAAGGCGTGTAGCCGCTGTCCACGCACCAATCGTAGATGGCGCGCATCAGATAGGGCTTGGTGGAAAGTTCTGGCATGGCTGAATGGGTCGTTCCTAGCGGCCGTACCGGGAATGAATTCGGATAGGAATCTGCCGTTGCGAGAGTCACCGCCCCCGCGTCGCTTGCGCTCCTCGGGATGAGCGCTATGCGCTCACTTGCGCATCACTTTCTCGGACGGCGTCAACGCCTCGATGAAAGCCGGCCGGGAGAACAGGCGCTCGGCGTATTTCATCAGCGGCGCAGCCGGCTTGCCCAGAGAAATGCCGTAGTGATTCAGGCGCCACAACAGCGGCGCAATCGCCACATCGAGCATGGAGAAATCATCGCCCAGCATGTATTTCTGCTTGACGAATATCGGCGCCAGTTCGGTCAAGCGGTCGGCCACATGTGAACGCGCCTTCTCCTGCTGCTTGACCGTGCCATCCTCGAGGACGTCGATGCGGCTGAACAATTCCACCTCGAAGTTGTAGAGCAGCAGGCGCGCGCGCGCGCGCATCACCGGGTCGGGCGGCATCAGCTGCGGATGCGGGAAACGCTCGTCGATGTATTCGTTAATGATGTTCGACTCGTACAGGACCAAGTCGCGCTCGACCAGCACCGGCAGGCGGTTGTACGGGTTCATTACCGCGATGTCTTCGGGCTTGTTGAACAGGTCGACATCGATAATCTGAAAGTCCATGCCTTTCTCGTAGAGCACGATGCGGCAGCGCTGGGAAAAGGGGCAGGTAGTACCGGAATACAGGTTCATCATAATCGCGTAGGCCTTAGTAGGTTGAGACGGGTCATGCCCGCCCCGGAGTCCAGATTCCAGTTTCCAGCTGCTGGTTTCCGGATCAGTGCACGTCTTTCCAGAATTCCCTTTTGAGCAGGTAGACCAGGGGCCACAATGCCAGTAGAAACAGCAGCACAAAAATGCCGATTTGCTTGCGGCTGGTGGCCGCGGGCTCGCCCATGTAGACGAGAAAATTTACCAGATCGCGCACGGTCTCGTCATACTGCACCGGCGTGAGGCTGCCCGGTTTCACCATTTCATATTTGACCGCGATGGCCGCGCCGCCCTGGCCTTCCCTGGCCTCCCCGGCTTTGAGCGCGTGTTCGACGCGCACGCGCTCGCCCTGCAGCTGCCACAGCGGATTGGGCATGCCGACGTTCTCGTACACAGTATTGTTCCAGCCGGTGGGCCGGGCCGGATCCCGGTAGAACCCGCGCAGGTAACTGTAGAGCCAGTCAGCGCCGCGCGCGCGCGCGATCACCGACAGGTCGGGCGGGGCGGCGCCAAACCACTTGCGCGCGTCCTTCTTGGTCATGGAAACATTCATCAGATCGCCGACCTTGCCGCCGTCGAAAATCAGGTTGTCCAGGATCTGCGACTCGTTCAGGCCCAGTTCCGTCAAGCGGTTCCAGCGCATGAGCGAAGCGCTGTGGCAGTTGAGACAATAATTGGCGAAAGTACGCGCGCCGCTTTGCAGGCTGACAACATCGGTCGGCGCGATCGGCGCCTGGTCCAGGCGCATGCCTGCCTCCGAGGCCATCGCCGCAGCCGATGTCAGCAGGACCGCCGCCGGCAACAACAATCCGGTCAGGACGCTGTTGCAGCGTGCCTGCAACAGCGCTCCAACCTGGGGGATATACGCCCCGCAGGAAGTCCCCTTGGGGGGAAAGGGGGTGTACCCCCTTTTTCCAGGCAAACCAATGAACGTCTTCATTAGCGGGTCACCCTTTCCGGTTCGGGTTTGGTCTTGTCCACCTTGGTGTACCAGGGCATCAGGATGAAGAACAGAAAGTAGATCACCGTGCAAATGCGCGCCACCACCGTCGCACGGTCGGCGTTGTCCAGCCAGGGCCCGAACTGGCCCCACACCGTTATCGTTTCCGTGCCGAGATAGCCGAGGATCAGGAATACAACCACGAATGCCGCAAGCGCCCCTTTGAAGTACGGTCCGCGGTAGCGGATCGACTTCACCGGGCTGCGGTCCAGCCAGGGCAGCGCGAACAACACCATCACCGACACCCCCATAGCGACTACGCCGGGGAATTGCGAATTGAACATAGGCGGCACGCCCCGCAGGATCGAGTAATAGGGGGTGAAGTACCACACCGGCGCGATATGCGCGGGTGTCTTCAGCGGATCGGCGGGCACGAAGTTGTTGTATTCGAGAAAATAACCGCCCATCTCGGGGGTGAAGAACACGATGATGGCGAACACGATCAGGAACACGACCACGCCGAGGATGTCCTTCACGGTGTAGTAAGGATGAAACGGGATACCGTCCAGGGGCACACCCGCGGCGTCCTTGTGCTTGCTGATTTCGATGCCGTCCGGGTTGTTCGAGCCGACCTCGTGCAGGGCCAGCAGATGAGCCATTACCAGACCCAGCAGGGCGAGCGGGAGCGCGATCACGTGCAGCGCAAAGAAACGATTGAGCGTCGCGTCCGAAATGACGTAATCACCGCGTATCCACAGGGAAAGATCCGGCCCGATGAACGGGATGGCGGAGAACAGGTTGATAATCACCTGCGCGCCCCAGTAGGACATCTGGCCCCAGGGCAGCAGATAGCCGAAGA
>CAKKSJ010000433.1 GCA_919902965.1 Burkholderiales bacterium | reverse complement strand
GCGTTTCCTCGAACACGTCCTTGATCGCGTCGCAGATCTCGTCAGTATCGACCAGGATGATTTCGTCGACGAATTGCCGGCACAGGCGGAAGGTTTCCTTGCCCACCTGCTTCACCGCCACGCCGTCGGCAAACAGCCCCACCTGCGCCAGTCGCACGCGCCGCCCGGCCTTGAGCGAGCGCGCCATGGCGTCCGAGTCCACCGGCTGCACACCGATGATCCTGATCTCGGGCCGCAGGCGCTTGACGTAGGCGGCGATGCCCGAGATCAGCCCGCCCCCGCCAACGGCGACGAATATCGCGTCGATCGGCGTTTTCGCCTGGCGCAGGATTTCCATGCCGATGGTGCCCTGGCCGGCGATCACGTCCGGATCGTCGTAGGGATGCACGAAGCTGAGCTTGCGCGAGCGCTCCAGCTTGAGCGCATGCCGGTAGGCCTCGTCGTAGGAATCACCCACGAGCACCACTTCGGCGCCGCGCGCCAGCACCGCGTCCACCTTGATCTTCGGCGTGGTTACCGGCATCACGATCACCGCCTTGCAAGCCAGGCGCTGCGCCGCCAGCGCCACACCCTGGGCGTGGTTGCCGGCCGAAGCGGCGATGACCCCGCGCTTCAACTTGGCGGGAGCCAGCTGTGCCATCTTGTTGTATGCTCCGCGCAGCTTGAACGAGAATACCGGTTGCATATCCTCGCGCTTGAGCAACAAACTATTATGCAAGCGCGCCGACAGAATCGGCGCGGCCTCCAGCGGCGATTCGATCGCCACGTCGTATACGCGCGCCTTCAGGATTTTTTCGAGATAGTCGGGATGCATGTCAGTCTGCTTGGTTTTCAATGGAAGCGTGCAAGGGTAGCAGGATGTGCTTTGCCGCGGCAAGGCGACCGTAGGAAGTCCCGGTGGGACGCATTCCCACGCGCGGCCGGCGGAGCCGCGGCTTGATCGACGGCGCGACCAGCCTAGCATCGCTGCTAGTCGCGAGCTTCCTCGCCTCGACCCTGATTCCGATCAGCTCCGAAGCGGCCCTGTTCGCCGTGCTCAAACTGCACGCGGACCTCGCCTGGCCCGCAATCGGCGTCGCCACCCTGGGCAACACGCTGGGCGGCCTCACCACCTATCTGATCGGGCGCTATATCGGATCGAAAAAACCCCTGACCCAACTCGAACGCGTCAGGCGCTACGGCAGCCCGCTGCTGGCGCTGGCCTGGCTGCCCTTCGTCGGCGACGCCCTGTGCCTCGCCGCCGGATGGGTCAAACTCAACTGGGTCGCGGTAGCCTTGTGGTCAGCCGCCGGGCGCTTCGCGCGCTACTGGCTGGTGGCCCAGGGAGCACTTTGGTAAGCTAGCGCCCATGGCGACCCGAAAAAACAGCAAAAAAGCCAAGCCGTTCTGGGAGCGCGGTTACGATACCCATGGCTATTGGCGGGACAATAAGAAAATCGGCTGGGTGGCACTCGAGGGCAAGGGCAAGAACTGCTCCTACCGCTGGCAGGCGGGAAGCCGCACGGGCGAAGCAAAAAACCTGGCCGATGCCAAGCGCGCTGTAGAGGAACAAGTGCTGTCGCTCGCGACCCAGCTGTCCCTGTTCGGGGAGCCGGGCGGCGACTAGATTCCTGCGTTCGTCCAATACGCGGGCGCATCCCATTGTGCTGCCGCAGCCAGGCGCGGCGATGTGCGCGATGCTCGGGAATTTCACCTCCATGCTCTGTGTGACTGGTATTGATCGCGCCCGTTCCTGCTTTACAAATATCGCTTGCATATGCGAACGGTTCGCATCTATAATGCGAACCATTCTCATCTATATTCGCTTTTCGACGTAAATCCTGCTGCAGGATATCTACATGAAATCGACGCAACGAATCGCCGCCCTGGTTGCGCTAGCAGCGCTTGCCGGATCGTCCGCCGCGGCTTTCGCGTTCCAGCCTCTCATAACTGACGATACCGGCACCCAGGGCAGCGGCGGCAAGCAGCTCGAGCTTGCACTCAACTTCGATCGCGCAAAATCTGCCGGCAACCTCGCGCGCTTGCATGCCCTGCCTTTGGTCTATACGCGCGGCCTGACGGAAACGCTCGATGTTTTCGCCGGATTGAGCTATGCCCGGATTCGGTCGGGCACCGGCGGAGGCGATGCGGGCGGCAGTACCAATCCTTCATTCGGCGCCAAGTGGCGGTTCTACGAAAATCAAGCGGGCAAAACCAGTTTTGCGCTCAAACCGGAAATTCTATTCCCGGTTGGCGCCGGCCGCGAAAGCGCCGGACTGGGCAGGGGCAAGACCTCCGGCAACCTGACCCTGATTCTCACGCAAGAAGTTCCATTCGGCGCCATACACATCAACGCCGGCGTGGGCCGCGATCGCTACCGCGATTCTTCGGACATTCCCGACGCGACAAGGACGCGCGCCTCGCTCGCCCCGGTGTGGGATCTCAGCCAGCAGTGGAAGCTGGCCCTGGATCTGGGAACGGAATCCGCTCATGCCCAAGGCGCCAGGGTGCGTTCGAATTTCCTCGAGCTTGGCGCAATTTATTCACCCGGCAAGAATCTCGATTTCGCGCTCGGCATTCTGCGCGCATCCGACGACGACAGTCCTGGCACGACGACGCACACCGCCACCGCCGGCATTACCTGGCGATTCGAGTAGGCGAGAAGGAAGAGGTCAACCCGTGGGGTCAACATGAAGAAAATCGAAAATGGAATTTCAGGCGCGACGCTCGATCTCGCATTGATCGGTCACGCAATGACTGTGCAACAGGTTCAGGCGCCGCATGCCGCGCCGGAATGGGCGCGCTGGCTGGAAGAAATCGGTTTCATCGTTGGCGAACAGGTGATGCTGATGGCGCGTGGCCTGCCCGGCGGTGATCCGTTGGTTGTGCGCATCGGCCAATCGACCTTTGCCCTGCGCCGCGCCGAAGCGGCTTGCGTGCGGGTGGCAGAGGTGGACCGTGCAAATCTTGAGGAGCGCAAAGCATGAATCAAGCCGTGATTCACTTCCACGCCAGCGGACCGCTGCTGGCCCTGGTCGGCAATCCCAACTGCGGCAAGACCGCACTGTTCAATTTGCTCACCGGCAGCCGGCAAAAGGTCGCCAACTATGCAGGTGTGACGGTCGAACGCAAGGAGGGCCGGCTTACCACGCCTGCGGGCAAGTCGCTGCGCGTACTCGATCTGCCGGGCGCTTACAGCCTGTATCCGCGCTCGCCGGACGAGCGCGTGACCTGCGACGTGCTCTTCGGTCGTGCCGCCGGCGAGAAACGGCCGGATTTGGTGGTGTGCGTGGTCGACGCCACCAACCTGCGGCGCAATCTGCGTCTGGCGCTGGCGGTCAAACGGCTGGGCCTGCCCTGCATCGTGGCGCTCAACATGACCGATCTGGCCGAGAAACGCGGCATCAAGGTTCCACCAGAGGCGCTGGCCGCCGAACTCGGCATGCCTGTGGTCAACACCGTCGCCGTTCAGAGCGCGGGCGCGGAGCCGCTGCTCGCGCTGTTCGACGATCAGGACCTCTGGCGCTCGATTGCCCGGACGACACCTGCGCCCGGCCTCGCCGCGCCGGCAACGCCCGGCGATGCCCATAGCAACGAGTCCGACCACGCAGCGGTACGCCACATCCTGCAGCGCCTGGGACTGGACGAAGTCGTGCCGCACACGGCGAGTGATCGCATCGACAACTTGGCGCTGCACCCGGTGGTCGGGCCGCTGCTGCTGGCGTCGATACTATTCCTGGTGTTCCAGGCGGTATTCGCCTGGGCCGAGGCACCGATGGCCCTGATCGAGACGGCAACCGCCGGACTCAGCGCGGCAGTGAGCGCGGTTTTGCCCGATACGTGGCTCAAGAGCCTGGTCGTAGATGGCGTGATTGCCGGCGCCGGCGGTGTGATCGTGTTCCTGCCGCAGATCGTGATTCTTTTCTTCTTCATCCTGGTGCTGGAGGAGTCGGGCTACCTGCCGCGTGCCGCTTTCCTGCTCGACCGGCTGATGGGCGGCGTCGGCCTGAGCGGCCGCTCTTTCATCCCCCTGCTGTCGAGTTTCGCCTGCGCCATCCCCGGCATCATGGCCGCGCGCGCCATCGCCAATCCGCGCGACCGGCTGGTGACCATTATGATCGCGCCGCTGATGACCTGCTCGGCGCGCCTGCCTGTTTATGCGTTGCTGATCGGTGCCTTTATTCCGAAGCGCGAGGTCTGGGGCGGGCTGGAGTTGCAGGGACTGGTCCTGTCGGCCTTGTACCTTGCGGGCATCGTCGGCGCGCTTGCCGTCGCCCTGGTGCTCAAGTACTTCACCAGCGTCGGGCGCCAGGTGCGCCCGCTAATGATGGAATTGCCCAGCTACCACTTGCCGACCGTGCGCAACATCGCCATCGGCATCTGGCAGAGGGTAGTCATATTCCTGCGGCGCGTCGGCACCATCATCCTCACCCTGACCGTTCTGCTGTGGTTTCTGGCGAGCTTTCCGGCGCCCCCAGTCGGGGCAACCGGGGCAGCCATCGAGTACAGCGCGGCGGGATCGTTGGGACGCGCGCTGGCGGTGGTTCTTGAGCCGATCGGCTTCAATTGGCAGATCAGCATTGCGCTGGTGCCGGGATTGGCGGCGCGGGAAGTGGCAGTAAGCGCGCTGGCCACCGTGTACGCGCTCTCCGCGGCGGCTGACAACACGGCGCAAGCGCTTGCCCCGCTGATCGCGCAGAGCTGGAGCCTGGCCACCGCCCTGTCTCTGCTCGCCTGGTATGTGTTTGCGCCGCAGTGTCTGGCTACGATCGCGGCGGTAAAGCGCGAAACCAGCGGCTGGACCACGCCGCTGATCATGCTGGGCTATCTGTTTGCGCTGGCCTATGCCGCCTCGTTCATCACTTACAGACTGGCACTGGCCATGGGAGCCGGCTGAACCCGCCGCTCTAGGCCGCGCTCAGCTTGGCGTATTCCAGCGCCAGCCATTTCATGCCCTGGCGGCCGAAATTGATTTGCAGGCGCGCATCCGGCCCCTGGCCTTCGGCATCGACGATCACGCCCTGACCGAACTTGGCGTGCATTACGTTCTGTCCGATACGCCAGCCCATCTGGGTCGCACGCGGCAGAGACTTGGGTATGTCGGAATCCCGCGCCGATGCGAGCACAGGCTCGTGCAAAGGCAGGGCGCCCAGGCGCGGCGTCAGCCACTTCACCAGGCCGGCCGGTATCTCGTCGAGAAAGCGTGAGGCCACTTTCGGAAGCGTCTGCCCGTGCAGCATGCGGCTCTGCGCGAACGACAGGTACAGGCGCGCGCGCGCGCGTGTGATCGCCACGTACATCAGGCGCCGCTCCTCCTCCAGACCATCGGCCTCGTTGCGGCTCTGATCGTGCGGGAACAGGCCGTCTTCCAGGCCGGTGACGAACACCGCCTGGAACTCCAGGCCCTTGGCCGAATGCACGGTCATCAGCTGCAGCGCGTCCGCGCCCTCGCCCGCCTGATGCTCGCCGGCTTCCAGCGCGGCATGCGCGAGAAACGCGGCCAGATCCTGCTGACCGTCCTCCTCTTGCACGAATAATGCGGCCGCGTTGACGAGTTCCTTCAGGTTTTCCAGCCGGTCGGCGCCGTCCTTCTCCGCCTGGAAATGCGCGAGCAACCCGGTTTTGGCCAGCATGTGCTCCACGATTTCGGGCAGCGCCAGGCCTGCGGCCTCGCGGCGCAGGGCCTCGATCATGGCAGCGAATGCGCCCAGCGCATTGCCGGCCTTGCCGGCCAGCTTAGGCACCGCAAGGTAGAGACTGGACTTGCCGGCCCTGGCCGCGTCCTGCAGCGCCTCGATGGATCGCGCGCCGATGCCGCGCGCGGGAAAATTGACCACGCGCAGGAAAGCGCTGTCGTCCTCCGAGCTCGCGATCAGCCGCAGATAGGCGAGCGCATGCTTGACTTCCAGGCGCTCGAAGAAACGCAGCCCGCCGTAGACGCGGTAGGGAACGCCGGCGGAGAACAGGGCGTGCTCCAGGATGCGCGACTGCGCGTTGGAGCGGTAGAGCACGCCGATTTCACGCCGCGCGAGACCGTCGCGGTTGAGCGCCTGCACTTCCTCGGCCAGCCAGTGCGCCTCATAGCCGTCGGTCTGCGCCTCGTACACGCGCAGCGGCTCGCCATGTCCTGCGGCGGTCCACAGATTCTTGCCCAGGCGCTTGCGATTGTTGGAAATCAGCGCATTGGCCGCATCCAGGATGTTTCCATGCGAGCGGTAGTTCTGCTCCAGGCGGATCACATTCTCGACATGAAAGTCGCGCTCGAAATCGGCCATGTTGCCGACATTTGCGCCGCGGAAGGCGTAGATCGACTGGTCATCGTCCCCGACCGCGAATATCACGCTGCCGGGTCCGGTCAGCAGCTTGAGCCAGCGGTACTGCAGGCGGTTGGTATCCTGGAACTCGTCCACCAGTATGTGGCGAAAGCGTGCGCGGTAGTGCTCGCGCAGGATTTCGTTTTTCGACAGCAGCTCGAAGCTGCGCAATAGCAGCTCGGCAAAATCGACCGCACCCTCGCGCTGGCACTGCTCGTCGTAGGCGGCGTAGATTTCCGCGTAGCGGCGGCTGAACTCGTCGTAGGCTTCGGCTTCGCTCGCGCGTTTGCCCTCTTCCTTGTTGGCGTTGATGTAATGCTGCACCTGCTTGGGCGCAAACCGGTTTTCATCCACATGCATCGATTTGAGCACGCGCTTCACCAGGGATAACTGGTCGCCCGAATCGAGTATCTGGAACAGCTGCGGCAAGCCCGCGTCGCGGTGGTGCGCGCGCAGCAGCCGGTTGCACAGTCCGTGAAAAGTGCCCACCCACATGCCGCGGGTGGATACCGGCAGCATGGCGGAAATGCGCGTGAGCATTTCCTTCGCCGCCTTGTTGGTGAAGGTCACTGCGAGTACGCCCGCAGGACTGACATTGCCCGTCTGGATCAGCCAGGCGATGCGCGTGGTGAGCACGCGCGTCTTGCCCGAGCCCGCGCCGGCAAGGATCAGCGCCGACTGGTTCGGCAGGGTGACGGCGGCGAGCTGTTCCGGATTGAGATTGGCGAGTAGCGACATCGTGCGGCAGGCGTGGTTTTTCGAAGCGCGATTTTACCGCAGCAGCAAGACCGGGCAGGCGGAGATTTCGCGAAGATGCGCAATTACTTGCGCTGCCGCGGCCGGATTCATCTGTAGCGCGAGTCGGGCTTGTATAATGCGCCATTCGTCACACTGCGAAACCTCCATGCAAGCCCAGTACCACGCCGAAACCCTAGAACGCGCCGCCCAGAAGCATTGGGAGAACACCCAGGCATTCCGCGCCACCGAAGAGCCGTCTGGAAAAAGCGCGGGAACAGCCGCCCGCCCGAAATATTATTGCCTGTCGATGTTTCCCTATCCTTCGGGGAAGCTGCACATGGGACATGTGCGCAACTACACCATCGGCGACGCGCTCACTCGCTATCACCGCATGCGCGGCTACAACGTGCTGCAACCCATGGGCTGGGACGCGTTCGGGCTGCCGGCCGAGAACGCCGCGATGGCCAACGGCGTGCCGCCGGCGAAGTGGACCTTCGACAACATCGCCTACATGAAAAAGCAGCTCCAGTCGCTGGGCTTCGCCCTGGACTGGTCGCGCGAAGTCACCACCTGCCGGCCCGAGTACTACAAATGGAACCAGTGGCTGTTCCTGCGCATGCTCGAAAAAGGGCTCATGTACCTGAAGACCGGCAGCGTCAACTGGGACCCGGTGGACCAGACTGTTCTCGCCAACGAACAGGTGATCGACGGACGCGGCTGGCGCACCGGCGCGCTGGTGGAAAAGCGCGAAATCCCGATGTACTACATGAAGATCACCGCCTACGCCGAAGAGCTGCTCGCCG
Organism: Burkholderiales bacterium; assembly: GCA_919902965.1. Classification (GTDB taxonomy): domain Bacteria; phylum Pseudomonadota; class Gammaproteobacteria; order Burkholderiales; family SG8-39; genus 2-12-FULL-64-23. The sequence continues at coordinate 2,378 of CAKKSJ010000433.1, read as the reverse complement.
CCCTGGACACACTCCCCGGCTGGCCGGAGCGCGTGAAAACCATGCAGGCCAACTGGATCGGCAAAAGCCATGGCGTGAATTTCGCCTTTCCCTACACCATCGGGGGCGGGCAAAAGCTGCTCAAGGTATTTACCACGCGCGCCGATACCATCATGGGCGTCACCTTTTGCGCCGTGGCGGCCGAGCATCCGCTCGCCACCTATGCCGCCGGCAGCAATGCGGAACTCGCGGCTTTCATCGACGCGTGCAAACGCGGCAGCGTGCAGGAAGCCGATCTCGCGCTACAGGAAAAGAAAGGCATGCCTGCCGGCCTCAGCGTGACCCATCCGATTTCGGGGGAGCAGATTCCGGTGTGGGTCGGCAACTACGTGCTGATGAGTTACGGCGAAGGCGCGGTAATGGGCGTGCCGGGACATGACGAACGCGACTACGCCTTCGCGCTGAAATACAAGCTGCCGATCAAATGCGTGATCCGCACGCCTGCGGGCGATGCCGTGCCGGAACCGTGGCGGTCCGAATACGCCGATTACGGAACCTGCATCAATTCGGGCAAGTACGACGGCCTGGATTACGAACAGGCGACCGACGCCATCGCTGCCGACCTGCGCGCCAGGGGCCTGGGCGACAAACAAGTGGTGTGGCGTTTGCGCGACTGGGGCATTTCGCGCCAGCGCTACTGGGGCACGCCGATTCCGATTATTCACTGCGAGGCCTGCGGCGCAGTGCCGGTGCCCGACAAGGACCTGCCGGTGACCCTGCCCGAGGATCTGGTCCCGGACGGTTCGGGCAACCCACTCGCCAGGCATGCAGCGTTTCGCGACTGCGCCTGCCCGCGCTGCGGCAAGAGCGCGCGGCGCGAGACCGACACCATGGACACCTTCGTCGATTCGTCCTGGTATTACATCCGCTATGCCTGTCCGGGCGCGGCGCAGATGGTGGACGAGCGCGTGAATTACTGGCTGCCGGTGGACCAGTACATCGGCGGCATTGAGCATGCCATCCTGCACCTCCTGTATTCGCGCTTCTGGACCAAGGTGATGCACGACCTCCAGTTGGTCGGATTCGAGGAACCGTTCGCCAAACTGCTTACCCAGGGCATGGTGCTGAACGAAATCTATTTGCGCAAAAGCGGCGCCGGGCGCGTCACTTACTACAACCCCAGCGAAATCGAATGGCGCCTGGACGACAAAGGGCAGCGCGTCGAAGCCCGGCTCAGGGCCGACGGCGAGCCGGTGGAGTATGGCGGCATCGGCACCATGTCCAAGTCGAAGAACAACGGCGTCGATCCGCAGTCGCTGATGGAAAACTACGGCGCCGACACGGCGCGCTTTTTCATGATGTTCGCGAGTCCGCCGGAACAGACGCTGGAGTGGTCCGACTCCGGCGTGCAGGGCGCGTTCCGTTTTCTGAAACGCCTGTGGGCCTACGCGCATGAGCACCAAGCCCGACTCGGCCCGGCCAAGCCGGACGGCATCCCGGCGCCACACAAGGAATCGCGCCGGGAAATACACCTGACGCTGAAACAGGCTAATTACGACCTGAGCAAGCACCAGTTCAATACCGTCGCCTCCGCCTGCATGAAAATCCTCAACGCGCTGGAACGCGCCGCGGGCGCGGACGCCGCGGTCAATCCCACGCTCGCCGAAGGCATGTCGATCCTTCTGCGCCTGCTCTCGCCCATCGCGCCGCACATCACGCACGCGTTGTGGCGCGAACTCGGCTACGGCGAGGACATCCTGCATGCGCCTTGGCCCGAACCCGACCCGGCGGCGCTGGAGCAGGACGAAATCGAACTGGTGGTGCAAGTAAACGGCAAGCTGCGCGGCAATATCCGCGTCGCCAAGACGGCCGGCAAAGACGCCATCGAAGCCGCCGCGATCGCGAACGAGCAGGTGCAGAAATTCGTCTCCGGACAGACGGTGAAGAAAATCGTCGTCGTGCCCGGCCGGCTGGTGAACGTGGTGGTCTGAGCGAGGAGCATCGATGCGCATGCTGGCGATCTTGGTGTTGGGACTCCTGACGGCCGCCTGCGGATTTCAGTTGCGCGGCCAGGCCACCTTGCCGTTCGAGACGCTTTACATCGCCATTCCCGATATCTCGCCGCTGGGTACGGAACTCAAGCGCAATGTCATTGCCGGCACGCACACTAAGCTGGTGGACGATCCGGCCCAGGCGCAGGCGACGCTCGCACTGGTTTCCGAAGCCCGCGACAAGAGCATCCTTTCCTTCGACACCTCCGGCCGGGTGCGCGAATTCCAGTTGCGCTACCGCCTGAGTTTTCGCGTCCACGACAGCCGCGGCCGCGATTACCTGCCGCAAAACGAAATCCGGCTCACGCGCGACATCTCCTTCAATGACGCGCAGGTGCTGTCCAAGGA